>NZ_JBSHDU010000100.1:0-30124 GCF_053616475.1 Streptomyces sp. NPDC055815
CCGTGTGGGCAATCGTCCCGCTGGGGCGGGACGGGTGGGCACACGGGACGGCGCCCTCTCGCGGCGCCTCCGCGTTCCGCGCCCTGACCCGCACCACGACGGCGCCGTCACCGTGGGTGCGGGTTCAGGCGCGGGAGCCTCGGGCGCCGGCAAGGGCGCCGTTCCGTTGTGCCCACCCGTTCCGCCCCTTGCGGAACGCCTGCCCACAACGGGGTGGGCACCGCCCCAGTGGAACGATTGCCCACAACGGGCGGGGCGCAGGCCCGGCGGGTGGGCACCGCCCCAGCGGAACGCATGCCCACAACGGGCGGAAGCGCGCCCGCAACGGGGCCGGGCCCGTCAGTGTTTGCGGGAGCGCCAGAGGAGGAACAGGGACGACGCGATCGCCGCGCCGCGGAGGACCCAGGGCCACGTCTCGCCGATCGCCGCGCCCATCGCCTCGCCGCCCGGCGCCACCGCCTCGCCCCAGCGGCCCTGGACGCGGCCCCACAGCCAGACGATGCCGCTCGCGGCCGCGAGGCCGGGGATCACGAGGACCGCGCCCTTGACCTCGGCCGGGGTCAGCCGGCGGGACGCGTACGCGAGGAGCCAGCCCGCCGCGAGCGCGACCAGCGAGCTGAAGACGGCGCCGCCGAGCAGGAGCAGCGCGGCGAGCAGGACGAAGGGATTCGCCAGGCGCAGGCCGGGGCGGCCCACCGCCGGGGCTTCCTCGGTCTCCGGGGCCGGGGCCGGGGCCGCGGCCTTCCCGCGCCGGAGGATACGGGCCAGCCGGCGGCGCTTCCCCGGCGCCGGGTCCTCCGCCGCGTCGGCCTCGTCCTCCGCCGGGGCCGGCGGCGTGAACAGGTCGGGGCGTTCGATGCCGCCGACGAAGCCGGGGAAGCCGTCCTCGTCGGTGGGGTCGTCGGGGTCGGTCCGCCACCAGTCCGCCCCGCGACCCGCCCCGCGACCCGCCCCGCGACCCGCCGCGCGACCGTCCTGCGTCGGGATGGCGGCGCGCGACGCGCCGGGCGCCGTGCGCGGTTTTTCGGGCGTGCCCGTGCCCGCGGCCTCCGGCGCCGTGCGCGGCTCCGGTAGCGGACGGTCGTCGGGCGGGCCCGCCCGGTCCACGACCTCGTCCGGGGTCCCGAGGGCGCCGAGGATGCCCCGTACCGCCGCCTCGCTCTCCTCGCCGTGCGTGGCGCGCCGCCGGTCGATCTCGTTCCGCAGGCCGGACACCAACTTCGCCCGGTCGCTCGCCGGCAGCTGCCGCTGCTGTGCCAGATCGCCGACCCGGCTCAGATAGTCGTAGACCAGACGGTCGCTCTCGATCCCCACGATGCCCCTCCACGGCCGGTTCGCCCGGTACGGCCCGACGTTAGCGCCTGGACAGCGGCTAACGTGGTCCGGATGGGGATCGGTGAGCTCGACCGGGAGGCGCACGTGCCCGAGGTAACTGGCGCCGGCGCGGCGCCCCGCACGCTCGCGGAGGCGCTCCGCGCGCGGGGTGACGAGGGGCTCGCCGGGCTGCTGCGCGCCCGGCCCGACCTGCTGAGCCCCGTGCCGAACGACCTGACGCAGCTGGCGACCCGCGCCGGCACGCGCGGTTCGGTGGTGCGGGCCCTGGAGCGGCTGGACCGTTTCGCCCTCCAGACGGCCGAGGCGCTGGCCGTGGCCCCGGACCCCGCCCCGTACCCCGTGCTGCGCGCGCTGCTCACCGGCGACGAGGGCGATCCGGAGATCGAGGCGGCGCTGCCGGGCGCGGTGGCGCTGCTGCGCGAGCAGGCGCTGGTGTGGGGCGAGGACGACCGGCTGCGGCTCGTACGGACCGCGCGGGAGCTGCTCGCGCCCTCGGCGCAGCACCCGTCGCCGACCGGTCTTGGTCCGACGGTCGCGGAGGCGACGGCGGGGATGTCGCCGGGCCGGGTGCAGGAGATCATCGCGACGGCGGGGCTGGCCCCGACGCACGATGCGGTGTCGGCGGTCGCGGCGCTGACGGAGCTGTTCACCGACCGGGCGCGGATGGGCGCGCTCCTCGACGAGGCGTCGCCGGAGGCGCTGTCCGTGCTCGACCGGCTGGTGTGGGGGCCGCCGTACGGCGAGGTCACGGCGAACCCGGCGCCCCCGGTGCAGTGGCTGCGCGACCGTGGCCTGCTGCTTCCGGTGTCGGCGCGGACGATGGTGCTGCCGCGCGAGGTGGCGCTGCACCTGCGGGGCGGGCGGGCGCACCGGGCGCCGGAGCCGGTGGCGCCGGTCGTGGAGACGGCGCGCGAGTACCGTCCCCAGGTTGTGGACAGCGCGGCGGCCGGGCAGGCGTACGCGACGCTCGCGACCGTCGAGGAGCTGCTCAAGTCCTGGGACCAGGGCGGTCCGCAGGTCCTGCGGGCGGGCGGGATGGCCGTACGGGACCTCAGGCGGACCGCGGCGGCCCTGGACGTGTCGGAGCAGCTCGCCGCGTTCTGGCTTGAGCTGTGTTTCGGGGCGGGGCTGCTCGCCTCGGACGGCGAGGCGGACGAGCGGTACGCGCCGACGCCCGCGTACGACGACTGGCTCGACCTGCCGCCCGCCGAGCGCTGGGCCCGTCTTGTCGCGCCCTGGCTCATGGCGACCCGGGTGGCGGGCCTGGTGGGCGGCGCGGACGCGAAGGGCCGCACGCTGGCCGCGCTCGGCCCCGACCTGGACCGGGCGCCGGCGCCGGAGGTCCGGCACCGGGTCCTGGAGCTCCTCGCGACCCTCCCGCCGGGCGCGGCGGCGGACCCGGAGACGCTGTTCGCGCGGATGCGCTGGGAGCGGCCGCTGCGGACGGCCGCGCAGGCGGGCCCGCCGCGGCCTCCGCAGCCGGCGGCCGGCGCGGAGGAGACCGCCGCCCCGGCGGCCGAAGTCCACGAGGACCTCCGGTCCCGGCTCGCCCGCTGGACGCTCGCCGAGGCGGAGCTGCTCGGGCTCACGGGCCGGGGCGCGCTCGCGGCGCCCGCCCGGGCGCTGCTCAACCTGCCGCTCGCGGAGGCCGCCGCCCCCGCCGACCACGGGGGCCGGGTCGAACTGTCGGTGGCCGCCGGGCGGGCGGCGACCCTGCTCGCGCCGCTGCTTCCCGAGGCCGTCGACCACGTTCTGCTGCAGGCGGACCTGACGGCCGTCGCGCCGGGGCCGCTGCGGCGGCCGCTCGCGGACGCGCTGTCGGTCCTGGCGGACGTGGAATCGAAGGGTGGCGCGACGGTGTACCGGTTCACGCCCGGTTCCGTACGGCGCGCCCTGGACTCCGGGCGGTCGGCGTCCGACCTGCACGACTTCCTGACCGCGCACTCGCGCACGCCCGTACCGCAGCCGCTGGCGTATCTGATCGACGACGTGGCGAGGAAGCACGGGCACCTGCGGATCGGTGCGGCCTCCGCGTACGTCCGCTGTGACGACGACACGGTCCTCGGCGAGATCCTGGCCGACCGGCGCTCCGCCGCCCTGGGCCTGCGCCGTCTCGCGCCGACGGTGCTGGCCGCGCAGACGGACCCGGCGTCGCTGCTCGACGGGCTGCGGTCGATGGGGTACGCCCCGGCCGCCGAGTCCGCGGAGGGCGACGTCCTGATCACCCGCGCCGACGCGTACCGCACCCCGGCCCGTACGGCCCCCGTGCCCGTCCCCGACGGCCCGCCGGCCCCCGACACGACGCTCCTCGGCGCGGCGGTGAAGGCGATCCGGGCGGGCGACCGGGCGGCGACGGCGGTACGGAAGGAGCCGGCGGCCCCCGTGGCGGCGGGCGGTCTCCCCCGCACCTCGGCCGCCGAGACCCTGGCCACCGTCCAGGCCGCGGCGATGACCGGCTCGGCCGTCTGGATCGGCTACGTCAACGCGGAGGGCGCGGCGAGCCAGCGGGTCATCGCCCCGGTCCGCGTGGAGGGCGGCTTCGTGACGGGCTACGACCACACGGCCGACGAGGTCCGCACGTACCCCCTGCACCGGATCACGGGCGTGGCGGAACTGGCGGACGACCAGGTCTAGCGTCTCGGGTTCACGAGGGCGCCGGGGTCGAGCTTCAGCGGGAAGGGCGCGTCGATCGCCGTCTCGCGCCCGGCCTCGGCGACGAGCCGCTCCACGTAGTGGCCGTCCCGCAGCTCGGAGACGACCAGCGTCGGCGCGGGCTCCAGCTCAAGCCGCCACAGGTGCTCGATGCGGGCCTCCGCGTAGTACGGCGGCTTGAGCAGCCGGTCCGTGCGGCGGCCGGAGGACGAGGGCGAGACGATCTCGACGACGAGCAGGACGGCTTCGGCGTCGCATGTCACCGGGTTCTCGGCGGCGGCAGCCGCCTCGACCACGACGATGTCGGGGATGAACAGGCCGTCGGGCAGGACGACGTTGACGGCCTCCAGGACCTCAGCGTCCGCACCGGCCGCCTGTACGGCAGCGTCCAGCAGGGCCGCAAGCCGGAACGAAGCCCGCTGGTGCTTGAATCCCGGAGCCGGTGACATCAAGAGTGCTTCCCCCATCAATTCGCGACGCTCACCACGGTCCTCCCCCAGAGCCAGGACCTCCTCTATCGTCCAAGGCCCGTAATGCGGATCGTGAGCAACGCTCATCTCTCGACACCTCCCTCGCGCGGAATCCGACGACTTCAGTGTGGCAGCCCCCGCCGACAACCGCCCCGGATCAGGCAGACTGGAGGATTGGCCGTCACCGAAGCGGCCCGGGAAGGATCGATCGCACGTGAATGGGCCACTCATCGTCCAGAGCGACAAGACGCTGCTCCTGGAGGTCGACCACGAGCTCGCCGAGGCCTGCCGGCGGGCCATCGCGCCGTTCGCTGAGCTGGAGCGGGCGCCGGAGCACATCCACACGTACCGGGTGACGCCGCTCGGGCTGTGGAACGCGCGGGCCGCCGGGCACGACGCCGAGCAGGTCGTCGACGCCCTCGTCGAGTACTCGCGCTATCCCGTGCCGCACGCGCTGCTCGTGGACATCGCCGAGACCATGGCGCGGTACGGGCGGCTCACGCTGTCCAAGCACCCCACGCACGGGCTCGTGCTCACCTCGACCGACCGGCCGGTCCTGGAGGAGATCCTCCGGTCCAAGAAGGTGCAGCCGCTGGTCGGGGCGCGGATCGACCCGGACACCGTCGCCGTGCACCCCTCCGAGCGGGGCCAGATCAAGCAGACGCTGCTGAAGCTGGGCTGGCCGGCCGAGGACCTCGCCGGGTACGTGGACGGGGAGGCGCACCGTATCGACCTCGCCGAGGACGGCTGGAGCCTGCGGCCGTACCAGAAGCAGGCCGTCGACGGCTTCTGGCACGGCGGCTCCGGTGTCGTCGTGCTGCCCTGCGGCGCCGGCAAGACGCTCGTCGGGGCCGGGGCGATGGCCCAGGCCAAGGCGACGACGCTGATCCTCGTCACGAACACCGTGTCCGCCCGGCAGTGGAAGCACGAGCTGGTGAAGCGGACCTCGCTGACCGAGGACGAGATCGGCGAGTACTCCGGTACGCGCAAGGAGATCCGGCCGGTCACCATCGCCACGTACCAGGTGCTCACGACGAAGCGGAAGGGGATCTATCCCCACCTGGAGCTCTTCGACTCCCGGGACTGGGGCCTCATCGTGTACGACGAGGTGCACCTGCTGCCCGCGCCCGTCTTCAAGTTCACGGCCGATCTGCAGGCGCGGCGGCGGCTCGGGCTCACCGCGACCCTCGTGCGCGAGGACGGTCGCGAGTCCGACGTGTTCTCGCTGATCGGGCCGAAGCGGTTCGACGCGCCGTGGAAGGAGATCGAGGCCCAGGGGTACATCGCGCCCGCCGACTGCGTCGAGGTCCGGGTCAACCTCACGGACTCCGAGCGGCTCGCGTACGCGACGGCCGAGGCCGAGGAGAAGTACCGCTTCTGCGCGACGACGGCGACGAAGCGGAAGGTGACCGAGGCCCTGGTGAAGAAGTTCGAGGGCCAGCAGATCCTCGTCATCGGGCAGTACATCGACCAGCTGGACGAGCTCGGCGAGCACCTCGATGCGCCGGTCATCAAGGGCGAGACGTCGAACGCGCAACGGGAGAAGCTCTTCGACGCCTTCCGCAACGGCGAGATCAACGTGCTCGTGGTGTCGAAGGTCGCGAACTTCTCGATCGACCTGCCGGAGGCGACGGTCGCGATCCAGGTGTCCGGCACCTTCGGCTCGCGGCAGGAGGAGGCCCAGCGGCTCGGCCGGGTGCTGCGCCCGAAGGCGGACGGTCACCAGGCGCACTTCTACTCGGTGGTCGCCCGCGACACGATCGACCAGGACTTCGCGGCCCACCGCCAGCGGTTCCTGGCCGAGCAGGGCTACGCGTACCGGATCGTCGACGCGGACGAGCTGCTGGCCGGGGACTGAGCTGTTTGCGGGTCCCGGTCCGTACGGACGACGGCCCGGGGCCCGTACGGGGACGGGGTCCCGGTCCGTACGGACGACGGCCCGGGGCCCGTACGGGGTCGGGGTCCCGGCCGACTCGCGGACCGGGACCCCGCGCCAGGGCCTCAGACCGCCGGGTTCAGGACCAGCTTCGCCTTGTTGTTCTGCGCGTTCTGGTCGAACGCGAAGCCCGTGCCGTACGGCGGGTTCAGGACGATCGCGCCCTTCGCGCCGGTGACGACCGTGTCGACGCGCAGCTCGAACGGGAACGTCACGCTCTGCTGCTCGGCCACCCAGATCGGCAGCTGGCACACGTAGCGCGGCGCGCCGGTGCGCACCTCGCTCTCCCACCAGCCGCCGTCCGCGGTGCGCGGCTCGCAGGCGTCCGGGACGGTGGTCGCGGTCGCGCCCTGCGGGACGGTGACGTCGACGGAGCCGACCGGGTCACCGGAGCCGAGGTTGGCGACCCAGGCCGGGCCGCGGTTGCGGAAGGTCACGTCCGCGCGGACGGTCTCGCCGGCGGCGGCGGTGAGCCGCGCGCCGCGGACGGCGAAGTCCGCGGTGTTGGTGACGGCGATCGAGGCGACCGTGCCGTTGTTCCCCGGGTCGAGGTCCTCGGCGCCGCCGCGGGCGTGCACGCCGATGTCGACGCGCTCGGCCATCGCGTACGGGGCGGTCCTGGCCTGCAGCGCCGCCGGCAGGGCGAAGGTGCCGCCCGGGGCCACGACGTCGTCGAAGGCGCAGTCGATCTTGGTGAGGGGCTTGATGGCGCCCTCGCCGAGCGGCTCGCTCGTGCACTGCGGGGCGACCGTGCCGAGGTCGAGGCCACGGGTGACGTAGAGGGTGACCTGGACGCCGTTCGCGGCCTCGTTGCCCCTGTTCACGACGGAGACGGGCACGGGGACGGTGCTGCCGGGGGCGACGCCGGTCACGGGCGCGGCCTGGGTGACGACGAGGTCGGGGCCGGACGCGACGCGGACGGTGGTGGAGCTCTCGGGCGCGACCATGGTGCCGGTGCCGGTGCCGGTGCGGGCCGTGGCCTTGTAGGTGATCTGGCCGGTGACGCCCGCCTCGGCGCCCGCGGCGGCGCGCAGCTTCACCTCCACGGGGGCTTCGCCGGTCAGCGGCACCTCGGGGAAGGAGCAGACGGCGGTGGTCCCGGCCGGGGCGCAGTTGTCCGGCCAGGTGACGTCGGCGATGCCGGCCAGGCCGGAGGTGTCGACGGTGAGCTCGCCGTCGGTCACGGGGACGGAGGCGTTGTCGTGGTACAGCCCCAGGCCGACGGTGACGGCCTGGGCCTCGCCGCCGTCGACGCCCTTGGGCAGCGCGAGCTCCCAGGGCGAGACGATCCACAGCTGGTCGCTGTCGGCGGCGGCCGGTGCGGCGGTCACGCCGACGGTGACCAGGCCGGCCGCGGTGGCGCACGCGGCGAGCCGCGCGAGACGGCCGAAGGAGGACTTCCTCATGATCTCCTGTGTTCCTCACTGCTTCGATTGCAGGGCGATGCGATGAGGAGACCGTCGAGGGCGGCGAAGAGTTGCACGCCGGAGCGGATTCAGTGGCTCCGGTACCTCCGGGGGGATCGGATTCAGTGGCTCCGGTTCCTCCGCGGGGAGCGGATTCAGTGGCTCCGGTACTTCGGGCGGGGGTCGCGGACGCCGGCCTCGGCCGGGCCGTGGTCGCCGAGGAGGACGACCGAGGCCGCGGCGCCACCGAAGGCGCGGATCGCGCGGGCGGCGGTGACGAGGTGCCGGGTCCGGGGACGGGGGACGGTGGTCACGAGGGTGAAGGTCGTCGCGGTCATGTCTCCATGATGGAATCCGGACATTGCAGGCACATCGGTCTGGGGGGTGAACCGGGGTCCGCCTCGCGTCGGATCCCTGCGCCCGGGGTCGGAGACCCGGTCCTCCTCGCGTCGGATCCTCGCCCCTAGGGGCCAAAACGGTTCGCCCCTCCGTCCGCGCGGAGTTACACTTTCCGGCTTCCCCCGCTTCCCGTTCGTGGAGCGCCGCCGTCCGGTCGGAAACCGGCGGCCACCTTGTCGTGTCCGCGTATCCACCTGCCCGGAGGCTTCACCGTGTCCGTGTCCGTGCCCGAATCCGACGCTCCCGACACCCTCGACGATCCGCTCGCGCGCGAGCGCGCCCATCTGACCTCGTCCCGCGCCGCGCTGCGCGCGATGCGCGAGGACGTCGAGGCGCTCGACATCAAGGACGTCACCGCGAACTGGGTCAACTCCCTGGTCCTCGGGCGGCAGATCGAGGACCGGATCAAGGCGCTCGCCGACCTCGCGGACACCCCGCTCTTCTTCGGACGGCTCGACTACCTGCACACCACGCAGGAGGGGCAGCGGTTCTACATCGGCCGGCGGCACGTCCACGACGCCGACGGCGACCCGATGGTCATCGACTGGCGCGCGCCGGTCTCCCAGCCGTACTACCAGGCCTCGAAGAAGGACCCGCAGGACGTCGGCCTGCGGCGCCGCTTCGGGTACACGGGCGGCGACCTCACGGCGTACGAGGACGAGCACCTCTCCGACCCCGAAGAGCTCGAACACACCAGCCGGCTCCTCCAGGCCGAGATCGAGCGGCCCCGCGTCGGTCCGATGCGCGACATCGTCGCCACCATCCAGCCGGAGCAGGACGGGATCGTCCGCTCCGACCTGTCGGGGACGGTGTGCGTGCAGGGAGGCCCGGGGACCGGAAAGACGGCCGTCGGCCTGCACCGTGTCGCGTACCTCCTCTACGCGCACCGGGAGCGGCTCGCCCGCACCGGCACCCTGGTCATCGGGCCGAACCGCTCCTTCCTCCACTACATCGAGCAGGTCCTGCCGGCGCTCGGCGAGCTGGAGGTGCAGCAGGCGACGGTCGACGACCTCGTCGCGCACGTGGAGGTGCGGGGCACGGACGAGGCGGCGACGGCGGTCGTGAAGGGCGACGCCCGGATGGCGGAGGTGCTGCGGCGGGCGGTCCGCTCGCACGTGACGCTGCCGACGGAGTCCCTGATGGTCGTGCGCGGTTCGCGACGCTGGCGGGTTCCTGCGTACGAAATCGAGGAGATGGTACGGGAGTTGCTGGACCGCGACATCCGGTACGGCGCCGCCCGCGAGGCCCTCCCGCAGCGCATCGCGCACGCCGTCCTGGTCCGGATGGAGGAGGCCGGCGAGGCCCCCGACGACCGGGTGCAGAACGCCGTCGCGCGGAACACGGCCGTGAAGGCCGTCGTGAAGGAGTGCTGGCCGCTCGTCGAGCCCGCGAAGCTGGTCCTGCGGCTGCTGAGCGACGCCGACTTCCTCGCCGAGCACGCCGAGGGGCTGCTCACCGAGGACGAGCAGAAGCTGCTGCTGTGGGCGAAGCCGGCGCGGAGCGTGAAGACGGCGAAGTGGTCGGCGGCGGACACCGTCCTCATCGACGAGGCGAAGGACCTGGTGGAGCGGACGCACTCGCTCGGGCACGTGGTCCTCGACGAGGCCCAGGACCTGTCCCCCATGCAGTACCGGGCGGTGGGCCGCCGCTGCACGACCGGTTCGGCGACGGTCCTGGGCGACCTGGCGCAGGGCACGACGCCGTGGGCGACGGAGAGCTGGGCGCAGGCGCTCGGGCACCTGGGGAAGCCGGAGGCGCTGGTGGAGGAGCTGACCGCCGGTTTCCGCGTGCCGCGCGAGGTGATCGCGTACGCCTCGCGGCTGCTTCCGCACATGTCGCCGGGGCTCGCGGCGGTGGAGTCGGTACGAGAGAACCCGGGCTCCCTGGAGGTCCGCCCCAGCGACGACCTGGACGCGGACGTCGTCGCCGCCTGCGTCGAGGCACTGACGCACGAGGGCTCGATCGGCCTGATCGCCGCCGACGCGCGGATCGCGCCGCTCGCGGAGGCGCTGACGGCGGCGGGGCTCGCGTACCTGTCGCCCGGCGAGGAGACGACGGCCGAGTCGCGCCTGACCCTCGTCCCGGCCTCGCTGGCGAAGGGTCTGGAGTACGACTACGTGGTCCTGGACGAGCCGGCAGCCGTCGTCGACGGCGAACCGGACGAGCGGACCGGTCTGCGGCGCCTGTACGTGGCGCTGACCCGTGCCGTGTCCGGCCTGACGGTCGTCCACTCGGCGCCGGTTCCCGAGCAGTTGGGGTCGCTTGCGTGAGGGGGGCGCTGCACCACGTCGAGCTGTGGGTGGGGGACCTGGAGCGGGCCGAGCGGAGCCTCGGCTGGCTGCTCGGGGCGCTCGGCTACGCGCCCTTCCAGTCCTGGGAGGGCGGCCGCAGCTGGGCGCTCGGCTCCTGCTACCTGGTGGTCGAGCAGTCCCCGGCCCGTACGGCGAACGCGCACGACCGCCTCCGGCCGGGCCTCAACCACCTGGCCTTCCACGCGGGCGACCGGGCGTCCGTGGACGCGCTCGCCGCCGAGGCGCCGGCGCACGGCTGGCGGCTGATGTTCGCCGACCGGCATCCGTACGCGGGCGGCGAGGGCCACTACGCCGCGTACCTGGAGAACGAGGACGGGTTCGAGGTGGAGCTGGTGGCGGGCGACTAGAGCCGTCATCGCCTTTGTCAGGGGTGCACCGCCGACACTGGGCGCGGGCAGACTACGCACATGCAGCTCCCCGCCGAAGCCGTAGCCGCCGCTGTGCTGCTCGAGGTCGTAAGGATCTCCGAACTCCCCACACAACGGGGCACTCCGTACCCCGGCAGGGTGGGCGCCCACTGGACCGGGAGTGAGGCCGCCGACGCCCTGGCCTTGATCGAAAGCTTGCCCGGCAGCGAGCAGCACCGCTGCGGCTTCTCGCCGGGCTGGAGTGTCCGGGCATACGCGGAGACTCTCGACCTGGCGCTGTTCGAGGCGGCGTTCTGCTTCAGCTGCCACGAGGTCCGCATGCATGGAACCGCCGTGCCACCCGCACTGGCCACGCAGTTCTTCGATGCGGGCGCCCCGCAGGCGCACGCCCTTCTGGCTCTCTTCCGCGAGGCAGCCCCGTAGCAGGCCAGGCCCCTGAACTGAGCGCTCCCGTTGGCCAGTCCGGCCAACGGGAGCGCTCGCTGCGAAGTCCGGGGCTAGATCGCGTACTCGGGGAGCGCCTGTGTCCACGTGCGGTGGGCGACGGTGGCGAGGACCGGGTTCTTGCCGCGGTAGTAGTGCTCCGTCACGACGCCCCAGCACAGGGCCCAGCCGCGGCCGCGCGCCCAGGTGGCGTCGTCGACCTCGGCGGACTCGCGGAAGAGGGGGCGGGTGTCGGGGGTGAGCAGGGACCAGGCGGCCATCATGTCGCAGGCCGGGTCGCCCGCGCCGAGGGTGCCGAAGTCGATGACGGCGTGGAGGCGGCCGTCGCGGGTGAGGAGGTTCCCGGGGAGCAGGTCGCCGTGGAGCCAGACGGGGTCACCCTGCCAGGCCGGGAGGCGGAGCACCGACTCCCAGGCCGCGCCGACGGCCTCGGCGTCGAGGGTGCCGTCCGCGCCGAGGGCGCGGACGGCGGGCACCATGGCGCCCTCCTCCCAGCCGGTGACCGGGCCGCCGCGGGAGGAGGCGGGTCCGCCGGTGGCGTCGACGCCGCGCAGGGAGCGGCCGAAGCGGCCCAACTCCACGGCGGCGTGGGCGAGATCGGTGATCGGGGTGTTGTACGCGTCGTCGCCGTCCAGCCAGGTGGACACCGACCAGGACTGGTCGTAGCCCTCGCCGGGCACTCCTCGCCCGACGGGCACGGGTACGGGCAGGGTGAGGTGCGGCGCGAGGCGCGGGAGCCAGCGCTGTTCCTTCTCGGCCTGCCCGGTGGCCCAGTCGGCCTTGGGCAGCCGTACGGCGTACTCGTCGCCCAGCCGGAACATGGCGTTGTCGGTGCCGGCGGAGTCGACCTCCCGTACGGGAAGCCCGGCCCAGTCGGGGAACTGGGCGGCGATGAGCCGCTCGACGAGTGCGGTGTCGATACGGGGAGAGGTCATGCGCGCGAGGCTAGCGATCAAGCATCTTGCGGGCCACGGGATTTAGCGCCCTGAGGACGGTCGAGGATGAGGTCGCCGGCGCGGGCGAGCACGTCGGCGCGGGTGCGGCCCTGGTGGTCGGCGGCGAGGAAGTGGTGTCCGATGACGACGCAGAAGGCGAGCAGGCTGCGGGCCTCGACCTCGTCGGGGTCGGAGCAGAAGGTGCCGATCATCTCGCGGAGGAGCTCCATGCGCCGGTTGTCGACGCGGCGCAGGCGGGCGGCGACGGCCTCGTCGCGCCGGGCCCAGTCGCGGACGGCGAGGTCGATGGGGCGGAGGCGTTCGCCGGAGAAGGTGAGCATGCCGGCGAGGGTGATGAGGGCCCTGGGGTCGCCGTCCGGGTCCTGCCGGACGCGCTCGACGACCTGGTCGGCGGCCTCGCGCTCCCAGGTGTCGAGCATGGCGGCGAGGAGGGCGTCGCGGTCGGCGAAGTACCCGTAGAAGCCGCCTTTGGTGACGCCGAGGCGCTTGGCGAGGGCTTCGACGCGGACGGCGTCGGGTCCGCCGTCCGCGAGGACGGTCAGCCCTTCCTCGACCCAGCGTTCGCGTGGTGTGCGTGCGGCGCCCACGGTGTGTCCTCCCTCACTCGGCGACCGAATGTACGCCTCCGTACATCAGGTCTGGCATCGTGGATCTCGTCGTTATACGCAAGCGTATAGAACGCAGGGGAAAGGCGGCAGCGGTCATGAGACTTCCCGTCAGCGAGCACACCGGCCGGCCGTGGCGGATCCACGAGTACGCCCCCGACTTCACGACCCTGGACGTCTGGTCGTACCGCACGCCGGGCGCGGGGCCCGACGACTTCCCGGTGATGCTCGCCGCGATGCTGGCGGACGGCGGCTTCGCCCGGCAGTCCCCGGCCACCCGCTTCCTGTTCGCGGTGCGCTGGAAGCTGGGCGCCCTGCTCGGCTGGGACAAGCAGCAGGCGGGCCTCGGCACCCGGGTCCGGCCGGTGCGCGAGCGCATGCCGGAGGAGCTGACGTCGACGGCGCCGCCCGCCCCCGACGGCAGCCCGTTCACCCCGCTCTACCAACTCCACGACGAGAGCGCCGGCGAGCTGGCGAACTCGACCGTCCACGGGATCATGCACCTGGGCTGGGTACGGACGCCCGCGGGCGACCACGAACTCCGCATGGCGGTCCTGGTGAAGCCCAACGGCCGCCTCGGCCGCTTCTACATGGCGCTGATCGCCCCGTTCCGCCACCTGATCGTGTACCCGTCCCTGACCCGCCGCTGGGAATCCGCCTGGCGAAACCGGGAGCGCCGGCCGGGATAGCGGCTACCGGGCGTCGACCGCCTCGCGCCACGTGCGTACTGCCTCCGGGGAGACCGGGTGGGTCCAGCCCTGGGGGCGGGCCGCGCCGCCGATGTGGAAGGCGGTGAGGCCGGCCGTGCGGAGGGTCGGGAGGTGGTCGAGGCGGAGGCCGCCGCCGACGAGGATCTGGGGCTCGTAGCCCGGTTCGCCCGTGCGGGCGGCTTCGGCCTTCAGGGTGGCGAGGCCGTCGTCGACGCCCGTCGCGGCGCCGGCCGTCAGGTAGGTGTCGAGGCCGGGCAGGTCCGCGAGGCGCTTGCGGAGGCCGTCGCGGTCGGCGGCGCGGTCGATCGCCCGGTGGAAGGTCCAGCGGCAGCCGTCCAGGACGGCGATCAGGCGTTCCACCGCGACCAGGTCCGGTTCACCGTCCGGGGCGAGGAAGCCGAGGACGAACTCGTCGGCGCCCGCCGAGCGGAGTTCCTCCGCCCGGCCGGCCAGGGCGTCGACGTCGCCGGCCGCGAAGCCGTCGGCGAGGCGGAGCATCACGCGGAGCGGGATGTCGACGGCGGCCCGGATGGCGGTGAAGGACGCCGTGGACGGGGTGAGGCCGTCCGCGGCCATGTCGGTGACGAGTTCGAGCCGGTCGGCGCCACCGGCTTGGGCAGCGACCGCGTCTTCCTCGTCGAGGGCGATCACCTCAAGGACAGCACGGTTGCTCATCTCGCCCATTCCTCCATGAATGACGACTACAGGTCTAGTCCAATGAACAGACTAGCCGTGCGTGTGCCCTCCCGCATCGTGCCCCGCCTCGCCCGTCCCGGTCGTGGCCGGAGCCGGGGCCTTGCCCGGCGTGCCCGCCGTCACCGTGAAGGAGGCCGTGCGGACCTTGCCCTCGTGCTGGAAGTCGAGGAAGAGGCGGTACGTGCCCGCGCTGGGGGCCGTCGCCGTGAAGGAGACGTCCGGGCCGGGGCCGCCCTCGTTCGGGTGGACGTGGAGGTAGGCGAGGTCGCCGTCGCGGAGGGCGACGAGGTGGCCGTACGCGCCGAGGTACGACTGGAGGTCGGTGACCGGCTTTCCGCCCTTGGTGACGGTGAGCCGGAGCTCGCCGGCCTTGCCCGGGTCCAGGACGCCGCCCAGGCGGACCCGGTAGCCGTCGACCGTCGCGGTCGGGGCGACGGCGGGCAGCGGCTGCGGGGCGTACGCGCCGGGGACCGAGAGGTCCGCGCCCAGCGTGACGCCCCGGGCGCCGGGCGCGGCCGGCTTGAAGTCGGCGAAGGCCTTGTAGCCGCCGGCCGCCGGCAGGTCCGCGTCCACCGACCAGGTGCCGTCGGCGGCCTTCACGGGGTGCAGGTGGCGGAAGGTGTTGAGGTCGCGCGAGGCGACGATGAAGTGCAGTTCCTTGCCGTGCTCGGTGGTGAAGGCGGTGACCTTCTTGCCGGCCGCGTCCTTGATGGAGAACTTCAGGGTGCTGCGGCCGGCGGCGGGGGTCGGGGTCTCCAGGGCCAGGGTGTAGCCGTCCTGGGAGACCTGGAGGCCCCCGGGGAGCGATGAGGCAGCCGTCGCCTCCTCGGCGTGGCCCTCGTGGCCCGGCTTCTTCTGCGGTTCCTGGGCCGCGTGCTCCCCGTGGCCCGGCTGCTTCGGCTCCCCGACGGGGCCGACCCCCTTGCCGACCCCGTACGCGGTCCCGAAGGTCGCGGCGAGCGCGGCGGCAAAGGCAGTGATCTTCACTCCGGTGTTCATGACTGCTCTCCCGTACGTGCGGTGGTCGTGGATTGGCCGGGGATTCGTTCACCCGATGCACTTCACCATACCCCTGGGGGGTATCAAGTCAAGTCGGATCCATGCTTGCGGTCAGATACCACCGGGGGGTATACATGGACTCGTTCACAGATACCCCCCGAGGGTATCGACACGGAGAACCCCGACCGAGGAGGAAGCCATGGGCTCCTGCTGCACCCCCGACAACAGCTGCTCCACCACGGAGACCACCGCCGTCGCGGTCGCCGACAGCACCGTCACCGTCTACGCCGTCTCCGGCATGACCTGCGGCCACTGCAAGTCCGCGATCACCAAGTCCGTCAGCGCCCTCGACGGCGTCATCTCCGTCGACGTCGACGTCGCCGGCGGCCTGGTGACCGTGACCACCGGCGGCGAGCCCGACGACGCCGCGATCACCGCGGCCGTCGACGACGCGGGATACGAGCTGACCGGCCGGGCCTGATCCGCCGCCGGGCAGACCGCACCCCACCGGCGTCCCCCGTCCCGGTACCCGACGGTCCGCCCGGCAGGCGGACACCCGCCCGCACCACCCCGGCCGCCGGGGCCCGACCTCCCCCAAGCTCTCGGCTTCGCTCGAGCAGGGGGGACGCCCGGGCCCCGGCCCCCGAACCCGCTACACCGAGGAGCAGGAAATGACCACGACCACTCCGGGCACCGCCCAGGTCGAGCTCGCCATCGGCGGCATGACCTGCGCCTCGTGCGCGGCCCGCATCGAGAAGAAGCTCAACCGCATGGACGGGGTCGAGGCCACCGTCAACTACGCCACCGAGAAGGCGAAAGTCACCTTCGACGCCGACATCGACGTCGCCGACCTGATCGCCACCGTCGAGGCCACCGGATACACCGCCCAGGAGCCCGAGCCGCCCAAGAGCGAGCAGGGCGGCGAAGGCCCCACCGACGAGGAGAAGGCCGACGAGGAGCTGCGGCCCCTCCGGCAGCGGCTGATCACCGCCGTCTCGCTCGCCGTGCCCGTCATCGCGATGGCGATGGTCCCGGCCCTGCAGATCGAGTACTGGCAGTGGCTGAGCCTCACGCTCGCCGCCCCGGTCGTCGTCTACGCCGCCTGGCCCTTCCACAAGGCCGCCTGGACCAACGCCAGGCACGGCGCGGCCACCATGGACACGCTCATCTCGGTCGGCACGATCGCCGCGTTCCTGTGGTCGCTGTGGGCGCTGTTCTTCGGGACCGCCGGCACGCCGGGCATGACGCACCCCTTCGAGTTCACGATCGCCCGCACCGACGGCGCCGGGAACATCTACCTGGAGGCCGCGGCCGGCGTCACCGCCTTCATCCTGGCCGGCCGGTACTTCGAGGCCCGCTCGAAGCGCAAGGCGGGCGCCGCGCTCAAGGCGCTGATGCAGCTGGGCGCGAAGGAGGTGACCGTCCTCAAGGGCGGTCGCGAGGTCACCGTACCGACCGCCGAACTCCAGGTCGGGGACCGCTTCCTGGTCCGCCCCGGCGAGAAGATCGCCACCGACGGCACCGTCGTCGAGGGCTCCTCGGCCGTCGACGCCTCCATGCTGACCGGCGAGTCCGTGCCCGTCGAGGTCTCCGTCGGCGACGCCGTCACCGGCGCCACCCTGAACGCCGGCGGCCGGCTCGTCGTCGAGGCCACCCGCGTCGGCTCCGACACCCAGCTCGCCCGCATGGCCAAGCTCGTCGAGGACGCCCAGAACGGCAAGGCCGCCGCCCAGCGCCTCGCCGACCGGATCTCGGCCGTCTTCGTGCCGATCGTCATCGCCCTCGCGCTCGGCACCCTCGGCTTCTGGCTCGGTACGGGGCAGGGCCTCACCGCCGCCTTCACCGCCGCGGTCGCCGTCCTGATCATCGCCTGCCCCTGCGCCCTCGGCCTGGCCACCCCGACCGCCCTCATGGTCGGCACCGGCCGCGGCGCCCAGCTCGGCATCCTGATCAAGGGCCCCGAGGTCCTGGAGACCACCCGCAAGGTCGACACGATCGTCCTCGACAAGACCGGCACCGTCACCACCGGCCGGATGACCCTCATCAAGGTCCACACCGCCGAAGGCGTCGACGAGACCGACGTCCTGCGCCTCGCCGGCGCCCTGGAGCACTCCTCCGAGCACCCGATCGCCCAGGCCGTCGCCACCGGCGCCGCCGCCAAGGTCGGCACCCTGCCCACTCCCGAGGACTTCGCGAACGTCCCCGGTCTCGGTGTCCAGGGCGTCGTCGAGGGCCACGCCGTCCTCGTCGGCCGCGAGAAGCTGCTCGAAGAGTGGGCCATGGCCCTCCCGGCCGGGCTCAAGTCCGCGAAGGACGAGGCCGAGCAGGCCGGCAGGACGGCCATCGCGGTCGCCTGGGACGGCAGGGCCCGCGCGGTCCTGGAGGTCGCCGACGCCATCAAGGAGACCAGCGCCGAGGCCATAAGGCGGCTGCGGGCCCTCGGCCTCACGCCGATCCTGCTCACCGGTGACAACAAGGCGGTCGCCGAGTCCGTCGCCGCCGAGGTCGGCATCGACGAGGTCATCGCCGAGGTGATGCCGCAGGACAAGGTCGACGTCGTCAAGCGCCTCCAGGGCGAGGGCCGTTCGGTCGCCATGGTCGGCGACGGTGTGAACGACGCCGCCGCGCTCGCCCAGGCCGACCTGGGTCTGGCGATGGGCACCGGTACGGACGCGGCGATCGAGGCCGGCGACCTGACCCTCGTACGAGGTGACCTGCGGGCCGCGGCCGACGCGATCCGGCTCTCCCGCAAGACCCTCGGCACCATCCGCTCGAACCTCTTCTGGGCCTTCGCCTACAACGTGGCCGCCCTGCCGCTCGCCGCGGCCGGACTGCTCAACCCGATGATCGCGGGCGCGGCCATGGCCTTCTCCTCGGTCTTCGTCGTCGGCAACAGCCTCCGTCTGCGGGGCTTCCAGGCCGCCGACCGCTGACCCCCCTGTGAATCCCCGAACCCCGAGGAGCCTGTCGTGGCCGGTTACGGACAGCACAAGGAAGACATCATCAGACGCCTGAGGCGCATCGAGGGCCAGGTCAGGGGCGTGCAGCGGATGGTCGACGAGGACGTGTACTGCATCGACGTCCTCACCCAGGTCTCCGCCATCAACGCGGCCCTCCAGTCCTGCGCGGTGGCCCTCCTGGACGAGCACCTCAGCTGCTGCGTCACGGAGGCCATCGCCCAGGGCGGGGACCAGGCGAAGGTGAAGGTGGGTGAGGCGTCGAAGGCCATCGCCCGGCTGATCCGGACGTGACGGAGTACCAACCGATGTCAACCGCCCTTGCGTGAAGGGCAGTCGGCGGACAGCGTGAGACTCAGCCTCAGACAGAGGCCGAGCAGCTGGCGGAGGAGCACCAGCTCCACCGATCCGGGCAGACCGGAGTCGCAGACCTTCGCGCAGGGGCGGTTCTTCATGAGGGTCGACATCCTGCCATCGTACCCCTGGGGGGTATACCTGAGCGGGGTGAGCGGCCCGTACGATGACAGGCCCTACGGGGAGGGGATGCACGTGCGCCGGCTGGGAGAGCTGGAGGCCGAGATCATGGACCGGCTGTGGGCCTGGCAGCGGCCCGCCACGGTCCGCGAGATCGTCGACGACATCAATCGGGGACGGCGGGTCGCCTATACGACGGTGATGACGGTCGCGGACATCCTGCACCGCAAGGGCTGGCTCCGCCGCGAGAAGTCCGGGCGGGCCTGGCTGTACGAGCCGGTCCGCAGCCGCGAGGAGTACACGGCGGGCCTGATGCGGGACGCCCTCGGCGACAGCCAGGACCGCCCGGCCGCCCTCCTCCGCTTCGTCGAGGTCATCTCGGACGAGGACATGGCCGCGCTCGACGCGGCCCTCCGCGCGGCGAGAGGTGGCGGCGGCGGATCCGGCGGGCCGGCCGGGGGTCGCGCGTGAACCATCACCTGCTCGTGCCGCTCGGGCTCGCGCTCCTCACCGGTCTCCTCGTGCCCCTGCTGCTCGTCCGGGCCCGGTGGGCCCAGCAGGTGCCCCGGCTCGCGCTCGCCGTGTGGGCCGCGTGCGGCACCGGCTTCGCGGCCGCGGCGGCGCTGCTGCCCGCCCAGCTGGTCCTGACGGCCGACAGCGGCCACCGCCTCGCGGACATGCTGTTCACGTTCCGGCCGCCCACGCTCGACCAGCTCCTGAACCTCGACGGCCGCGAGCGCTTCGCGTTCTCCCTCTCGCTGCTCGTCCTCTCGCTGCCCGCCGCCGCGTTCGCCCGCCGCCTCACCAGGGCCCGGCGGGTGCGGACCCGGCACGCCGGGCTGCTGCGGCTCGTCGGACGGTACGACCCCGCGCTGCGGGCGACCGTCCTCGACGACGACCGGCCCGCCGTCTACTGCCTGCCGGGCCGCTCCCGGCGGGTCGTCGTCTCCTCCGGCGCGGTGCACACCCTCACCCCCGCCCAGCTGGCGGCGGCCCTCGCGCACGAGCGGGCGCACATCGCGGGACGGCACCACCTGCTGGTCGCGGCGGCGGAGGCCTTCGCGGCCGTCTTCCCGCACCTCCCGCTCGCGCGGCACGGCGGGAGTGCCGTACCCCTGCTGCTCGAAATGGCCGCGGACGACCGGGCGTTGCGCCGGTGCACCCGGGACGCGCTGGCGACGGCGCTGTACGCGCTGGCCTCGGGGCGGGCGCCGCGGTCGGCGTTCGCCGCGGGCGGGCCGTCGGCGGCGCTGCGGATGCGGCGCATCCTCACCCCGCACAGCGCCGGACACCCCGTGCTGCGCGGGCTGCTCACGATCGCGGCGGCCGCCCTCGCGATGACCCCGTTGATCATCGCCTGCTGCTCGTTCCCCCAGTAATCGTGAACACCGTTATTTACTAAGCGAATTCGTAGATTTCGCATCGGTCACGGACTGCGGAATACGCCGCTATTGTGGGTACGTTGGGGCTCGGACTCGGCACGTCGAAGGGTGCACAACCAATGCAGCTCGCTGGCGTTCGTACGGCAGCGGCCGGCGACGCGACGACGATATCCAGACTGCTTGCCGACATCATCCGGAGCAGCTACGCCGGAATACTGGACGAAATCCCGATGCGGCGGCTGATCTCGGCCCAATGCGCACTCCCCCGCATACGCGCGGAAATTGAAATTCCGGGGGGTGCGCCCGGATGGCTCGGCTGGCTGGTCGCGACGGACGCGCAGGGCGCGGTCGTCGGCGTCGCCGCGGGCGGCGTCCCCGTCCCGGGCGAGGGCGAGGTGTACGCGCTCGCGGTGGAGCCCGGCTCGCGCCGCGCCGGCGTCGGTACGGCCCTGCTGACCGCCGCGACCGACCGGATGCGCGGCTTCGGCGCCCGGGAGCAGCGGGTGGAACTCCCGGCGGCGGCCGATCCGGCGATCCCGTTCTACTCCCGTCTGGGCTTCGCGGCCCTCTCCGAGAGACGGTGGAGCAGGCCGCTCTGACACGGAGCGGCCCTCAGGGGCGTGGCAGATCCACGCCATCGCGTGTTCACGCAGCCCGATCCGGTGGATCGGGGTTCGTTCCCCAGGTCAGGATGGGTTCAGCGGCGCGGGCCCGGCGGCACGGGTTCCCCGCCCGGACGGCATGGACCGAGCGAGCCCCTGGAGGAGCGATGCACACACCGAGCGGCACTTCCCTGCCCGTCGTGCCCGCAGCGCTCGCTCCGGTCCTGCCGTCCCGATACGGCCTCGACCCCGAGCCCGGCCCCGGCGCCGGCGTCCGGGTCACCGCCGACACCCTCCCGGGGCTCGAATCGGTCTCCCCCGCCGACGAGAGCTCCGTCTGGCTGCACGACGCCCTGCTCGGCCCGCACAGCGCGGACATCGTCCGCTACCTCAGCCTCGCCCGCTCCACCGGCGGACCCGTCCTCGACCTCGGCTCCGGCGCCGGGCGGCTCGCCGTCCCGTTCGCCCGGCACGGCTTCGCCGTGGAAGCCGTGGACCGGGACGCCTCGGCCCTGGAGCGCCTCGAAGGCTGGGCGCGCAGGATCGGCCCGCAGGTGGCCGGGCTCGTTGTCACCCACCGCGCGGAGCTCACCGAGCTGCGGCTCGAAGGCAGCTACCGGCTCGCGCTGCTCGCGGGCGCCATGGTCACCGCCGTCCCGCCGGACAGCCGGCCGGGGCTGCTCCGGGAGGTCGCCGCCCATCTGGAGACGGGCGGGGCGCTCGCCCTCGACTACACCGCGCACCAGCTCCCGGGGCTGATCGCGGAGCCGCGGCGGACCTGGGCCTTCCAGGTGCCGCGCTTCGACGGGATCGACGAGTGGGTGGTGGCCCGGCAGGTCTTCGACCTGCCGTCGATGAGCGAGCGGATCACCTACTACGCGGCGAGGACCGGCAAGGTGTCCTCGGAGCGGGTCGTCCTGACCACCGACAAGTGGATCGTGGATCCGGAGCGGCTCGCGTCGGAGCTGCACTCGGCGGGGCTGCACATCGAGGGCCGGCGGCGCCACCGCATCGACGAGCGGACGGAGTCCGTCCTGCTCGTGTGCAGGACGGACGACTGACCGGCGTGTACGGGGCGGACGACTGACCGATACGAACCTGCCCCCGTTGACGAGCAAGAGGTACGATGCCCACAAAAGTTTGAGCCGACCAGGTGGCGGGCGGAGAAGATGGCAGTCGTGGAAGAGCTGACGGGCCGCGAGGCGGTGATCCAGCGCCTGCGCGATGTCGGGCTGCGGGTCACGGGCCCGCGCCTTGAGGTGCTCACGGTGCTCGCCGCCGGAGGCCATCTCGACGTCGAGGCGATCACCACGACCGCCCGCGAGCGGCTCGGCACGCTGACCAGCCAGGCCGTGTACGAGATGCTGCGGCACTTCCAGGAGACCGGCCTGGTCAGCAAGTTCGACCGGCCGGGCCTGCCGGCGGTCTTCGAGATCTCGGGACCGGCCCACCAGCACGCCCTGTGCACCTCCTGCGGCCGGGTGGAGAACGTCTCCGCGACCGCGCCCGCACCGCCCCGGGGCGCCCTGCCGCAGTGGCGGGTGGACGACGCGGAGGTCGTCTTCAAGGGCCTGTGCCCCGACTGCCGGGCGGACGGCACCGCCGCCTGAGCGGCGGCCGGAGCGGTCTCCGCCCGCTTGCTGACGCGCGGTCAACATCGTGCGTGTCGTTCGATTTTGTGGCAGGGTCTAGCGGGGCGATTCAACAGGGTCCGCGTGGATCCGAGGGGAGTCTGCTGCGCCGTGTCCAGAAACGCCGCCGTGACCCGCGCGGGGAGCGATGCCCGTACGGGCACCGACCAGGCTCTCGCCGTCTACCAGGAACTCCGCGCCCGCCCCGAGGCCGGCTTCGACGAGGTCGCGGACCGCTTCGAGCTCTCCGCCGACGAGCGGGAGCGATGTCGCCGCGAACTCGCCTCCTTAGGTCTCACCGCCCCCCGCGACGCCTCGGACACCGGCGTCCCCACGGTCGTCGACCCCGATGTCGCCCTGCTGCGGCTGCTGCGCCGGGAGCGCGACCGGCTCCAGGACCGCCTCGCCGCGACCAGCCGCGCGCACACCGCGCTCGAAGCCCTCGCCGGACCGTTCCTGCGGGCCGGGGCCGCGCCCCGCTCCGAGGTCGAGGTGGAGATCGTCACCGACCCGCAGCGGGTGCTGCGCGAGCTGTCGGAGCTGACGGACACCGTCCGCACCGCCGTCCACGTCATGCACACCGGTTCCGTACGGCGCGAGGACATGGCCGCCGAGCTGGAGCGGGACCGATCCCGGGCCGCCCGCGGGGTGCGGGTCCGCGCCATGTACAGCCGCCGGGTCGGGACCGTGCCCGAGATGACCCAGCACCTGGAGGACCGGGCGGCGCTCGGCGTGGAGCTGCGCCTCTCCCCCGTCGTCCCGATGAACATGGTCCTGGCCGACGAGAACTTCGCCCTGCTGCCGACGGACCCGCACGATCCGGACTCGCCCACCATCCTGGCCCGCGGGCCCGGTCTGGTCCGCTCGTACCTCGCGCTGTACGAGTACTGCTGGCAGGCCGCCTCCCGGTACGGCGAGGAGCCCGCGGAGGCCGGCGGCGACGGGCTCTCGGACCAGCAGCGGGCCGCGCTGCACATGCTCGCCTCCGGGATCAAGGACGAGCAGATCGCCCGCAGCCTCGGGGTCTCGCTGCGGACCGTCAGCCGGCTGCTCTCCGAGGTCATGCAGGAGCTCGGGGCGGCGAGCCGCTTCGAGGCCGGCGTCAAGGCGGCCCGTCTGGGGCTGCTCGACGGCGAGGGGCCGGAACCCGTGGCCTAGGACGAGGAGTTCGGATGTCATGGAGGACACGCGCGGCCCGCGGGGGCCGTGCGGGCCGCAGGAAGCACGGGACGGACTCCCGCCGAGCCGGTTGACAGGGTGAGGGCGGGGCGACTCTGAGGATGAGGGGGGTCACTTCGCCATGGTCACCGCGGGCGACGGCATCGGGGACGGCACGAGCGGCGTTCTGCTGGCCGTGTACCAGGAACTACGTCGCCGGGGGGTCTCGGACTTCGAGGAGGTCCGCAAGGAGCTCGGGCTCGCCTCGGAGGAGTACGAGCGATGTCGTCGCGAACTGCTCGACCTGGGCCTCATCGTGCCCACGGGGCAGGCGCACGCCACCGTCGCCGCCGTGCAGGACGGCAGCTGGCGGTCCGAGACGGACACGGTGGCGGCGATCGACCCGGAGATCGCGCTCCTCCGGCTCCTGGAGCGGGAGCGGGAGCGGCTGCGGGAGCACCTGGCCGAGGCGGACGAGGCGTACAGCACCCTTGAGGTCCTCGCGGGCTCCTATCTGCGGGCCGAGGCGCTGACCCGGGCGGAGGCGCACGTGGAGGCGCTGACCGACTACCGCAGGATCCAGCAGGCCATCGAGGACATCACCGATGTGATGCAGGAGAGTTCGGCCTCGCTGCACCCGGGGACGCCGGGCCGGCAGAACCCGGACCGGATGCTCGACCGGGACCGGCGGCAGCTCGCGAACGGGGTGCGGGTGCGCGCCATCTACGGCCGGCAGGAGGCCACGGATCCGCAGATGGAGAAGTTCCTCGGGCAGCGGGCGGAGCTGGGGGTGGAGATCCGGCTCGCGCCGGTGGTGCCGATGAACCTGATCATCGCCGACCAGCAGTTCGCGCTGGTGCCGATCCGGCCCGAGGAGCCGGGCGAGGGCGCGATCCTGGCGCGGGGCAGTGCGCTGGTACGGCCGTATCTGAGCCTGTACGAGCACTGCTGGCACACGGCGACCCCGTACGGGAACGAGGCGGTGGCGGAGGCGGGCGGCGACGGGCTCTCGGAGCAGCAGCGGGCCGCGCTGCACATGCTGGCCTCGGGGATGAAGGACGAGCGGATCGCGCGGACGCTCGGGGTGTCGCTGCGGACGGTCAGCCGGATGATCTCGGAGCTGATGCAGGAGCTGGGCGCGACGAGCCGTTTCGAGGCGGGCGCGCGGGCGGTGCGGCTCGGCTGGCTGGACTGACGTCTTTTCGGGTCGTTCCGAAAAGACGGCGGGGCCCCCCGATCGTGGCAGCGATCGCGGGGCCCGGCGGAGAAGGCGCTTCCGGAATTCCTGGGGGAATGACCCGGTGAGAAAGATCAGTTGGTGGGGGTCGGGTTCGGCGGAACGATCGGCCAGCCGTTGTCCTCCGCGACACCGGCGACGGTCTGGGGGGTGACCGGGGCGCTGTCGGGGGAGACGGCGAAGGCGGCGCCGGCCGCGACCGCCGTACACGCCACCGCCGCGACCAGGAGCTGGCGGACGGCCTTGCGGAAACCGGAGTTCTGCTGAACGGACATGATTCCTCCAGGACTTGGAATATCAATTCCGCCTTCCGGGGCCCGTGCCGCCGGGCGTTCCCTGAAGACATCTCCATTCTGTCCCGGCCCCCGAATCGAATCCAGGGATTCTCTCTGCGTGGACCCGCCATGGCGTGGATGCGTCAATGCGCCATCGACACAACGGAATTGACGCATCCGGAGCTCGCCATATCTTTGGTCGAACCAAAAGAGATGCTAGACTGGTGCGACGGCCTTCTCGTTCCTCCAGGAGAGAGAGGCCGCCGGGGCAGGGGCGTGCCGCCGCCCCTGCCCCACCACCCCCCGTTCGAGCGCCCCCCGGTACACCTCGACGGTCCGGCCGGCCGACGCCCGCCAGCTCATCCCGCGCGCATGGCGCACCGCCGCCGCCCCCATCGTCTCCACCGCCTCCGGATGCGCCGCGAGCCAGCGCAGCCGGCGCGCGTACTCCACCGGGTCGTGCCCCCGGACGAGCAGCCCCGTCACCCCGTCCCACACCGCCGTCGGCAGCCCGCCCACCGCCGCCGCGAGCACCGGCGTCCCGCACGCCTGCGCCTCAAGCGCCACGAGCCCGAAGGACTCGCTGCGCGACGGCACCACGAGGACGTCCGCCGCCCGGTACCAGTCCGCGAGCCGCTCCTGCGGTACGGGAGGACAGGGCCGCAGCACATCGGTCACCCCCAGCTCCTCCGCGAGCCGCCGGGCCGAACCCCGCCCGGTCGCACCCGAATGACCGCCCACCACCGGCACCAGGAGCCGGCGGCGCAGCTCCGGCGCCTCCCGCAGCAGCTCCGCCACCGCCCGTACGAGCACGTCCGGGCCCTTCAGCGGCTGGATGCGGCCCGCGTAGAGCGGCACGAACGCCTCGGCCGGCAGACCGAGCCGGGCCCGCGCCGCCGCCCGCCCGTCCGCAGGACGGAAGGTGCGCAGATCGACCCCGGGCCGTACGACCTCGGTCCGCGCCGCCTCCGCCCCGTACAGCGAGCGCAGCGCCTCCGCCTCGTCGGCCGTGTTCGCGATCAGCCGGTCCGCGCTCCCCACCACCTGGTGCTCGCCCCGGACCCGCAGCTCCGGCTCGGGGGTGTCGCCCTCGGCGAGCGAGGCGTTCTTCACCCGGGCCAGGGTGTGCGCGGTGTGCACGAGCGGTATCCGCCAGCCCACCGAGGCGATCCGGCCGGCCTGCCCGGAGAGCCAGTAGTGCGAGTGGACCAGGTCGTAGCGCCGCTCCTCCTTGAGCAGGGCCAGCGAGAACGGCACCACCAGATCGGGCATGGCCTCCTTGGGCAGCGGCCGGCGCGGCCCGGCGTGCAGATGCCGGACCCGCACGCCCGGCGCGAGCTCGACGAGCGGGGGCGCGCCCTCGCCCCGGCAGCGGGTGAACAGGTCGACCTCCGCGCCCTGTTCGGCGAGGGCCCGGGAGAGCTCGACCATGTAGACGTTCATGCCGCCGGCGTCCCCCGTCCCGGGCTGGTGGAGCGGGGAGGTGTGGACGCTGAGCATGGCGACGCGCAGGGACACGTGGGGCTCCTGGGGAGTGGGGGGCCGCGTGTCCCTGCGCGTCGCTCGCGCGCGCACGGTCACGCGGCAGGGGTTTCCGGGGATTCCTACGGAAGTACTTAGTTGCTTAGTAGTAGGGGGTCGTGGTGGGGGTCAGAATCCGAAGACCGGGCCCGAGGGCGGCGCCAGCCTGGTCCCGGGCAGCGGGCCCGTCAGGGCCTGCCAGTCGACCGGGCGCCCCGGCTCCACCCGGAGCGCGGAGGCGAGCCGGTCGGCGCCCTCCGGCATCACCGGCCGCGACCACGCCGCAAGACCGGCCGCCACCGCCAACTGGGCCGCGAGGGCCGGCAGATGACGGCAGGAGGTGCTGGGCCGGCAGCGCTCGTGGGCGTTGACGTGACCGAAGTCGGCCGCCGAGCGGACCATCTCGTCGAGGACGGCGACCGCCCGGCGCGGGTCGAAGGCGTCGGGGCCGTACGCCTCGCGCAGGTCGTCCACGCCCCGGTGGAGCCGCCGCTCCAGGACCTCCCAGCCGGTGCCGCCGGGCAGCGCCTGCGGGGCGAGGCCGCCGCACTCCTCCCGTACGGCCGAGAAGAGCCGGGACAGCCAGCTGTTCCAGTTCTCGTCCAGCTCCCGCCGGGCCGCCGCGAGCCGCTCCCGCTGGAACACCGTGCGGCGGCCCAGCGGGCGGGCCTGGAGGACATGGCGGCGCAGGGTGTCCGAGCCGTACTCGGTGAGCAGGTCGAGCGCCCACACGTTGCCCTCCTGGACGCCCTTCTCGATGACGTACGACTCGTTGACGTTGAAGTCCTGCGGCAGCTTGATGTCCTGCGCGAGCAGCAGCACCGGCAGCAGCACGGCGTGGCAGAACGCGTGCCCGAAGCCGCAGAAGTGGATCGCGCGGCGGGGCAGCGGACCCTTGGGGTCGTAGCCGAAGAGGTGCATCGCGGCCGCCTCGAAGCAGCCGTCGATCCGGTGCTCGGGGAAACCCTCCACCGGCACCGTCAGACCCCACTCCGCGGGATGGCCGACCGCGATGTCCGGCAGCCCGTCCTCCACGAGCGACTCGCACAGCGCGGCGAGGCGGGGCGGCAGGCCGGCCGTCGCCCAGTAGTCGGCGAGCGTCTCCCGGAACGGCTCCAGGGGCACGTAGAGACGGCGGCAGCGGCGGGCGACCGCCGGGGTGTCGCAGAGCGCGCAGCGCGCCGAGATCAGGTCCCCGCCGTCGTTCGGCCGGGCGCACTCGTGGCACATCCCGCCGTCGCTGGCCGCCCCGCAGTGCGGGCAGGTGCCGGTGGCGTGCGCCCCGTACAGCCAGCGGTCGCACGGCTCGCAGTACGGAAGCAGCCGGGTCCGGGGAGCGATGACGCCCTGCGCGTACAGCTGCGCGAAGAGGTCCTGCACCCAGCGGCCGTACCCCTTGTCCCGGCGCGGGCGCACGATGTGGTCGAACTCCACGCCCGACCGCAGCCAGTCGGCGGTGATCGCGGCCCGGTAGCCCTCCGCGACCTCCTCGGGCTTGCGGTGGTGGCGCAGCGCCCGCACCTCGACGGAGCTGGCGTGGTCGGCGGTGCCGGTGGTGAACCGGACGGCCTCGCCGTCGGCGCGCAGATAGCGGGTGAGGACGTCGGCGGCGACGTACGGCCCGGCGAGGTGGCCGATGTGGAGTTCGCCGTGGGTGGCGGGAGGGGTCGCGGTGATCCAGACGGGGGTGCTCATGGGACCTCCTTGACGCGGTGGTTCTCGGGTGGTCAGCGGGGCTCGAAGTGGAAGGACCGGATGAAGCAGTCACGGGGCTGCTCGACGGCGTAGACGATGCACTCGAAAAGGGCCTGGGTGGTGAGCTTCTCGTCGGGTGCTATTCCGTCGGGATTCGATCCGTCCCATTCCGCGAAGCGCGGGTCCGAGGTCGAGAAATCGGGCGGGAAGAGGGAGAAGACGCGGACCCCGGAGGGCCGCAGCCGGCGCGACAGGATGTCGGCGAAACCGGCCTGCGCGCTCTTCGCCGCCCAGAACGCCTCGTGCGCGGCGCCGGCGGTCGCGGCCGACGCGCCCTCCGCGTCCCGCACGGCCACCATGTTGACGATGTCGGGCCGCAGCGAACCGCGCAGCAGCGGCAGGAAGTGCTTCACCATGAGGACCGTGCCGCCGGCCGTCGACTCGATCGTCTCCACGATCTCGGCGTCGCTGGCCGCCTCCAGGTCCATGCCGTCGAGCCAGCGGGCGCCGTTGTTGACCAACAGGTCGACGCGGTCCGTGCGTTCGCCGACCCGGGCCGCGAACTCCCGGATCTCGGCGGGCCGGCTGAGGTCGCAGCCGAACGCGTGGATACGGTCACGGGCCGAGCCCATCACCTCGGTACGGGTCCGCTCGGCGGCCTCGACGGTCCGCGCCGACACGTAGACCTCGGCACCGAGATGCGCGAATCCGACGGCGAGCGCGCGGCCGAAATAGCGGGACGCCCCGGTCACGACGACACGCAGATTCTCGAATTTCATTGTGTGTCTGCTCTCCCCACGTCCACGTCCCACGGATACCGATGCCGGTCGATTTCAGCGTGACAGAGGAAGGGGGCTGCGGCCCTGGTGAGAGGGCTGCGCATTCACGCCGTTGCGTGGATACGCCACGGCAGCTCCAGGCTTTCGAGCACCTCGGCGCGCTTGTGGTGGACACGGACGCGGTCGGGGGCGGCGGAGACCGTGACGGTGCCGGTGGGGGTGCGGACGGGCGCCGTCACGGCGGGCACGACGGTCCCGTCGATCGCGCCCGCGGCCGCGAGGGCGGCGGCACCGGTGAGCGCGAGCCGGGGGTGCCAGCCGCCGACGGTGAGGGCGCGGACGGAGAGGCCGTGGTCCTGGACGGAGACGGCGGCGATCTTGGGGAGGGCGGAGGCCGGAGGATGCCCGAGCCGCCGGGCGGCCTCCTCGCGCAGGGCGAGGAGCTGACGCTCCATCGCCCTCGGGTCCAGCCGCCGGGCGTCGACGAACACGTACGGATTGCCGTACCGCACGAGCGAGACCGGCACGCCCAGGAGGACGTCGACGGGGCGGCCGGTGGGGAGGGTGCCGGGGGCGGTGGGGGCGCGGAGGAAGCTGAGCGTGTACGCGTCGGAGTGCGGCTCGCGTTCGCACAGGACGGTGTCGCCGGTGGTCACGGCGCGGACGGTGACGGGCCCGGGCCGCCCGTCGGCGACGACACAGGCGAGGAGGGAGTGCCCGCACCCGGCCCGGAAGTCGAAGGAACCGTCGGGGAGGGCTTGGACGAAGCGGTAGCGGAGGGTACGGGGGTCGAAGAGAGCGAACTTGCTGAGACGGGGGTAGGGGGTGGTGGCGAGCTCGCGGCGCAGCTGCGCGAGCTCGGCGCGGAGCGCGAGCGCACCGAGCGGCAACAGGTCGCTCCGCACGACAAGGGTGGGCCCGGGCGCATCGAGAGCCCGCACGACGGTGAGCCCCGTTGTGGGCAATCGTTCCGCTGGGGCGGAACGGGTGGGCACAACGGACGGCGCCCTTGCCGGCGCCAGAGGCTTCCGCGCCTGAACCCGCACCACCAGCTCGGTGCACACGGTGCGGGTCGAGGCGCGGAACGCGGAGGCGCCGCTGGGCGCGCCGTCCCGTGTGCCCACC
>NZ_JBSHDU010000101.1:0-29879 GCF_053616475.1 Streptomyces sp. NPDC055815
CACGACGTCCACACAGTCCGCAAAACCGATACCGCCACGTCCCGGAACAAGAAGTCGACGACCCCACGACCTCGCCGCACAGGTTAAAGATCAAGTTAGGGACCGCGCGAGGACCGAGCAATCCGGTGAGCCTTCCAGGTCAGAGCACCAGCAGGGCCGGGTCACTCCTCTGCGTCCGTTTCGGCCGGGCGGACGTACCAGTCCGAGCAGAAATCCGCCTGGAGGACCACCTCGTCCCGGTGGAGGTGGTCGGCGTCATGAAGGACGACTCCGCTCACCACGAAATGGCTGGCACCCGAGTCGACCGAGTCCCTCATCTCGTCCGACCGCGGACGCAGCGGCACGTCGATACGTATCGGAGCCGCGTCCGGCAAACCGCTGAGGGCTTCGCGTAGCTCCCACACCGTCAGCTCCACGGTCTCATGTCGGTAGCGCTCTATCTTCATGTGATCGGCCATGCGCCAAAGGGTAGAGGCGGGATCGACGACACCTGGGCCACCGTGCTGAAGGAACCGCAGCTCAGGGTCGCGATGGATGACGTGATCGAGCGGGAGGCATCGATCGACTCGACCGTACGGCGGGCCCTCGCGCGGGCGTCCGGTTCCGAGTCCCACCTCCTGTGGGACCCTGCCGGTCTGCCCATGGTGAGCCACGTCCGCCACTCTCCGCCCAACGGACAGGCACACACGGCGTCGGTGACGTGCTTCACCCACGGCTCACAGCGCGATGCCCCGGACCTGGTGGGTCCGGGGCACGCAGAGGAAGTCGGGCGCAGCCTCGACTGTCCCTATCGGACGACGACGTTGTGCGCCGGAATGATCAGGGGCTGGACGTCGGCATGGCCGAGGTCCGCCAGGATCGGGCCGAACGTCTTGGCGTGATTTTCCAGGGCCTCCGCGCTCTCCCAGACCTCGGTCACGCGGAACCCGCCGTCAACCGGCCCCGCCGCGTGGGAGATGAGACCTGTATTCGGCAGGTCTGCGAACCGCGTGAAGCCCTGCCCCTCGGTCACACGATCAATGACTGCGTCGTAAAGCTCCTGTCCGGCGTCAGGGAATTCGAAGGTAACGATGATGGCCATTGGGATGCCCCCTGCCTCGGTCCGCCGCGCGACTGCGGCTGCGCCCGGGGATTCTAGCCATACGTGATCGGCCTACTCCGCAGAGTGACGACGCGGTGTGGGTGCGGGATCGTGGTTTCCAGGGCTGCTCCTCCGTCGGCCCCGTCGAAACCCCAGGTCACCTGGTCGCCCAGGAGCACGGTATGGGCGAGAAGTTCGAGGGGTGACTGGTGGCCTCGGAGGTCACCGCCGGGTTATGTCACAGCCCGGGGATCTCGTTTCGCCGCAGGTGCAGTTCGGAGCGCACGAGTTCGAGCAGACGGCCCGTCCAGTTGCGTCCACGGCCGGCGTTCTCACCCCAGAAGTCCGAGTCCAAGTCGTCGTAGATCAAGGTGGCGTCGTCCGTCGCCAGCAGGACCTCGGCCAGCTCGGGATGCTGCTCGTACTTGGCGCGGAGCAGGCTGGTCATGACGGCGGTACGCGCATGCTCCCAGCCCTCACGGCGAGGTGCACCGGCCGTGAGCTCGCCTGCCACGGCGGCGGTTTCCGCTGTCGCGATCTCGGCGCGGCCCTCCGGCTGGGCTACCGACAGGGCCCAGTAGGCATGGGTGACGGACGGGTAGACCGTATCCCCGAGGGTGAGGGGAGCGGGGTAGTCGTTGCGCAGCCCGAGGTGGCCGGGGTCGGCCAGCGGCAGGTTCGGATACGAGTGGTAGAGCTGGATCGCGGGGGCGTACGGGGCTGCCGGTCCGTCTGCCGGCACGTGCGCGTCCCGTTCAGCTCTCCAGCGGGCACGGTCCTCGAAGTACGCAAGGGCTCTGTCGTGGGCCTCCTGTGAGACCGGCGGATCACTCGGCAGGTACGTCCGGCCTCCGGGTCCTGCCACCAGCACCCGCAGCGGCCAGTCCTTGTTGTTCATGTCTCCCAGCGCGTAGTGACGTTGGGAGATCGGGATGGCCAGGAACGCGGTGTGGGCCGCGGCCCGGTTCTCCTCGGTCCGATCGGCGAGGAAGGCGTCGACGGCGGCCAGGCAGCGACCGGTCGAGTCGGGCCTCCCGTTCAGCTGGTCGATGGTGTCGCGGACTTCGGCGACCACCAGTTCGGGGGTGAGCCAACTCCGCGGCTCGCTGAACTTCCAGCTCGCCGCATCGCCCGCCGATGCCTTGGCGCCCTCCGGGAGGGTGGTGGCCACCCAGCCGGTCCGGAGCTTCTCCTCGAACTCCTCGATGGTGACCAGGCCCCAGCAGTCGATGAGTCCGTCGGCGTAGATGAACAGGTCGGTGAGGAAGTAGTTGCCGTTGCGGATGAACGCGTGCCGCCAGGTTCCGGGTATGCGGACACCGTCCGCGGTGCGATAGGTGATCCGTGTGCCGATCATCTCGTGATGATCTCCCAGACCTCAACGATCGGACCCTCATTTTCCGGTCGGCCACGGCGGTCGAGCTGGGGGTCACCTCGGCGGCGTCGGCGGCCCATCAGGCAGCGTCCGCCAGTGGGCGACAAGGAGCTGCCGAGAGCTGCGGTCGGTGCCGGCGCGCGGAAGGCCGGTGCCTGCGCGCGCGGGAGAGCGGTGCCGCCGCGCCGGGAGAAAGGCCGGTGCCGGTGGCCGCGTGCTCAGGCGGGCGGCCGGGACGCTACGGTCTCCCCGTTCGCTGCTGTTCGAAAGGAATCCTCATGAATCTGCCTGGATCCGGCCGGCGCGTCCTCGTCAGTGGCGCGTCGCGTGGCCTCGGGCGCGCGGTGGCCCAGGCGTTCGCGGCCAACGGCGACCGGGTCGCCGTCCACTTCGGCTCACGCGCCGAGGAGGCACGCGTGACGTTGGAGTCCCTCACCGGCACGGGTCACGTACTGGTCGGCGGCGACCTCTCGAACCCGGCGGGAGCGGCTGCCGTGGTCGACACGGCTGCGGAGGCGCTCGGCGGGATCGACGTCCTCGTGAACAACGCGGCGGTCAACATCCGCCACCCTCTGGCGGAGACGCCGTACGAGGAGTGGGCGGCCGTCTGGCAGCAGCACGTCGCGGTGAACCTGCTCGCCACGGCGAACCTGAGCCATCGCGCCGCCCGGCTCATGATCGAGCAGGGCACGGGAGGCCGGATCGTGAACATCGGCTCCCGGGGCGCCTTCCGCGGTGAGCCCGACCATCCGGCGTACGGGGCGACGAAGGCCGCCGTGCACGCGCTGGGTCAGTCGCTCGCGGTCTCGCTCGCCCCGTACGGGATTGCCGTCGCCTCGGTCGCCCCCGGGTTCTTCGCAACCGAGCGCGTCGCGTCCCGCCTGGAGGGGGCCGAGGGCGAGGCGATCCGGCAGCAGAGTCCGTTCGGCCGAGTGGGCTCGGCCGAGGAGATCGCGGCGGCGGTACTCTGGCTCGCCTCCCCCTCCGCCGAATGGTCCTCGGGCACGATCCTCGACCTCAACGGAGCCTCGTATCTGCGGAGTTGAGCCGAACAAGCAGGCCTGAACCCGCGTTGTCACCCGGCGCACGCTCATCCGCACGGGCCTCAGGAAGTCGCCACGAGTGCGGGCTCGCGCAGCGCCGGGTAGTCGGTGTAGCCCGTCGCCCCGCCCGTGTACATCAGGTACTGGTCCCGTACGGCGTTGAGCGGCGCTCCGACGCGAAGGCGCTCGACCAGATCCGGGTTGGCCAGGAAGCTGCGGCCCAGGGAGATCAGGTCGGCTCCGGCGGCGAGCAGCCGCTCGCCGGCCCCGCGGCCGCCGTCGGCGGGCAGCGGTCCTCCCCACCCGAGGACGGGGTTGGCGATCAGCGCGCCCGGCCAGGCCTTGCGGATCTCCTGGAACAGCGGCTGGTCCGGGTCGGCGAACACCACGTGCAGGTAGGCGAGACCCTTTTCGGCCAGAGCCGCGACGAGGGCCGGGTAGATGCTGTCGGTGTCACCCTCCTCGATGCCGTTGACGGCGACTCCCGGGGAGATGCGAACCCCGACCCGCTCGGGGCCGATCGCGTCCGCGACCGCCTGGATCACCTCGACCGCGAACCGGATCCGGTGCTCGACCGAACCGCCGTACGCGTCGGTGCGCTGGTTGGTGTTCTTCGCGAGGAACTGGTGGATCAGGTAGCCGTTGGCCGCGTGCACCTCGACGCCCTCGAAGCCGGCGTCCACGGCCCGCCGTGCTGCGGCGGCGAAGTCGGCCACGGTCGAGTGGATCTCATCGACCGTCAGCTCGCGGGGGACGACGGACGGACGGCGCCCGTCGGCGGTGTGGATCTCCTCGGGGAGCGCCACGGGCGAGGGCGCGACGGGGACGTGCCCGCTGGTGTCCGGGTGGCCGACCCGCCCCCCGTGCTGGATCTGCACGAACATCCGCCCGCCCGCTTCCCGTACGGCGTCGGTGACTTCGCGCCATCCCGCCACGTGGGCGGAGGTGTGGAGCGCGGGGATGTGGGCGTAGGTCTGACCGACGGCGTTCGGCGTGGTGGCCTCGGCGATGATCAGGCCGGCGGACGCGCGCTGTGCGTAGTACGTGGCCATGAGGGAGGTGGGCACACCGTCGGCGTCGGCGCGGTTGCGGGTCAGCGGGGCCATGACCAGTCGGTTGGGGAGGGAGAGGGGGCCGAGGTTGGTGGCTTCGAAGAGGCGGGATTCGCTCGCGTTGTTCGTCATGCCGGTACCGTAGAACTTGACATCAGTGTCAGATTCAAGTGGAACGCGGGAAGCGGAACGGAGCGGACGATGCGGATCGGCGAGCTGTCACGACGCTCGGGAGTGAGCGAGCGCTCCTTGCGGTACTACGAGCAGCAGGGCCTGCTGCAGTCCGAGCGCACCCCCGGCGGCCACCGGTCCTTCGGAGAGTGGGCGGTCGACCGGGTGATCCGTATCCAGGCCCTGTACGCGGCGGGTCTGGGCAGCAAGAAGATCGCGCTGCTGCTCCCGTGCATGCGGGACGCGGACGGCGGCCCGACCGAGCTCACGACCGGCGAACTGGTCGAGGAGCTGGTCGTCGAGCGCGAGCGCATCGACCGTATGATCCTCGACCTGGTCCGCTCCCGTGACGTCCTGGACGAGGTCATCGACGCCGCGACCGCGAGGGCGTGAGACGAGGCCGGTTGGCAGGGTTGTGCTCTGCGGGCACGGGTCCGGCAGCTGTAAAACCGAAGTGCTCGTGGCACTTCGATCGGGTACCGTGCCGCCCATGTCGAGTCCTGAGTCAGACACGGCGGGGGCTTTCGGTCACGCCGTCAGCCCCCTGAACCACTGAGTTCGTAGTCCTGCCGTCTCGCCGCGTTCTGCGGCCGGACGAGCGCGCCCCCTGGGTGCTGACCGCGGTGACGAGATGACCTTCTCGTGCTTCTCCTCACCTCGGAGCCACTCGATGCCTCTCCCGCTCCATCTGCTCGCCCTGGCGGTCTTCGCCATGGGCACCTCGGAATTCATGCTCGCCGGCCTCTTGCCGGACATCGCTGCGGACCTCGACGTGACCGTCGGCGCGGCAGGCGTGCTCACCTCGGCCTTCGCGATCGGAATGATCGTCGGGGCCCCGCTCATGGCCGGGCTTGCCCGCAACTGGCCCGGACGATCCAGCCTCCTGGGGTTCGTCCTCGCGTTCTCAGCGGCACACATCGTGGGCGCTGTCACGTCAAGCTTCCCGGTCCTGATTGCCTCCCGGACGGTCGCAGCCCTCGCGTACGCAGGGTTCCTCGCCGTGGCGCTGACGACGGCCACCGAGCTGGTCGCGCCCGGCAAGAAAGGACGCGCTCTCGCCGTACTACTCTCGGGCACCACGATGGCCACGATCGCCGGGGTCCCCGCGGGATCGGTACTGGGCACGCTGTTCGGCTGGCGGGTCACATTCTGGGTCGTCGCCGCTCTCTGCCTGCCCGCGGCAGTCGGCATCGTCAGGGGAATCCCAGCGGGCCGCATGCAGCGGAACGCTGCTGACGGCCCGCCCTTGCGATCGGAACTCGCCCAGCTCAGGAGGCCGCGGCTGCTCGGGGTCATGGTGCTGGGCGCCATGGTGAACGCGGCGACCTTCGCCGGCTTCACCTTCCTCGCCCCGGTCGTGACCGGCACCGCCGGGCTGGGAGAGCTGTGGATCTCCGTGGCCCTGGTGCTCTTCGGCACCGGTTCCTTCGCCGGGGTCACCGTCGCCGGCCGACTGTCCGACCGGCGTCCCGGCCTGGTCATCGGGATCGGCGGTCCACTGCTGCTCATCGGCTGGCCGGCGCTGGCCGTGCTGGCCGAGAAGCCGGTCGCGCTGCTCGCCCTCGTGTTCGTCCAGGGCGCGCTGTCCTTCGCACTCGGAACCACGTTGATCACGCGCGTCCTCTACGAGGCAGCTGGAGCCCCCACCATGGCCGGCTCCTACGCGACCGCCGCACTGAACACGGGCGCCGCCGTCGGCCCCCTCATCGCCGCCACCACCCTCAGCACGGCGGTCGGAGACCTGGGACCGCTGTGGGCAAGCGGACTCCTCGTCCTGGTCGCGCTACTCGTCGCCTTTCCCCTGCGCGGCGTCATCACGACGGGAGGGAGCAGCGGGGCGCTCAAGTAACCCATACAAGCGCCCCCTTGGCGATCGAGGGGGCGCCCGTGGCGCTCCGAAGGCGGGACCAGCTCACGTCCGGGCCAAATGTGGATCCCTGCGGCGCGCTCGCGGGCTGAAGAACCAGGACTTGTCCGGCCGGTCATCAGCCTGTGATGGAACGTGCAGGAGGTCGCCCAGATCCTGGCATCTGCGGCGCCACCACGGCCAGACATCTGGAGCGTGAGGGTCGGGCAGCGTGGGTGCCAGGAAGTCGGCGTCGGTTTCTTTGACGACGGACGCGATTTCGCGGGCTGCTCGCCTGTCGAGAGCGCCGATGGCTCGCTCCATCAGGAGGCGGTCGTCCCAGATGTCATAGCCGGGCAGATGTGGTTTGGGCAGGTAGAGCGGCCATCCTGAACGACGTACGAAGCCCAGCCAGCAATGGACGGTGCGTCTGTCGTATGTCGTAGCGACGGCTCGGGCCTGCTTGAGCTTGTTGATGGCCCGTTCGACGCCACATCAACGACCAGAGCACGGGTAGTCGCATGATCGGTCGAACAAGTCCTAGGCTTCCTTGCATGCCCGAACCCGCCCGTGATCGTCGTTTGGAATCGTTGATCAACCAGCTCAAGCCCGGACCCGTGAGAAGGGTGGAAGTCATCGGGTTCGAAGGAGCAGATGTCCTCGTCCGGCTCGTGGCCGCCGCCGGGGAGGGGGCCTGGGAGGGAACCGGGATCGGGCGGATTCCTCGGTATGAGGCGTCGATGCGTTGGATGGAGCATCCATCCGAGCTCTTCCAGATCGGCCAGGAGATCGACGCCGAGGAGCTCGCTCTTGGGCGCGCAGGTCAGCCGCTCTTCTCCGCTCGGGCGTGCGAGATTCCGGCCCTGCGATCCTTTCTGCTCGCGATGGAGCCAGGCCAGGTCGTCGCTGGAACGGTCCGCGGTGTTCACGACTTCGGGGTCTTCGTCCACGTCGATGGCGAGCCGGACGGCCTGTGCACCGGCTTCATCCGTGTGCCGGACCTGACGTGGACCCACATCGACCACCCGTCCGAAGCCGTCGAAGTCGGCCGGCGGATCACGGCGGCAGTGATCACCGCTGACACACGCTCCGGACAGGTCACACTCTCGCTGAAGGCACGCAAGGAAGATCCACTCCTCCGCTTCGACGACAGGCCGACCAGGCCGACCGCATCGTCACTGAATCCGACGAACCGATAGAGACGCCTGCCCAACTGGTCGACGAGGGTTGGCCAGGAGTGATCAACCGAGCCTGGAGTCGACCTCGAGCCTCCCATCGACGTTGCCGGCGTAGCGGCGGAAGCGGGTGCACACCCGTTTTCCGCGGTCTGTAGCGGTGGGGCTCTCGTGCCACGGTACGCCCCGTGCGGATCTTGCAGACCATCCTGTTGATGACCCGTCGGTCCCCCACTCGGGCGCGGCAGGATACGACCGAGGGTACGAGCGGAGCTGGCGAATACCCTCTCCGTCGGTGAGTTCATGCCTCTGCATCAGAGGGTGATCCAACGGCAGACGATTCTTTGATGCCAGGGTTGTAGGCGATCCCGCACAATCGCGGCATGACCAACATTGTCGACGCAGCCTGGCACAAGGTCTTGACCACTTACGGCGAGCCTTCCCGGCCGGAAGAATCACCGCTTCTGCAGCCGTTTGCGGAGCTGCTGCGGGTATCGCATGCCGAACCGCTGCTTCGTCAGCTCTCTCCGTGGACCGGTATGTGGGAGCTGCACTTCAGTAGGTGCACGGAGATGAACTACACCTGGGACATTCCGTACATCGGCACGCTGAGAGACGGCCGGTACTACGTCGAAGGACCGAGTCGCAGCAGCCCGCGGATCGCTGAGACGGGCAGCGCGCAGGCGGCAGTGGCGATGGTCATCGATCGTCTGCCGCCAGGCTGCGGTCCGGCCTTCATCGGCAACGCAGGTGAACTGGCCGCCTATGAGACGGCACAGAATGGCAGATAGTGGCCCACCGGCAGAACCGGTACCTCGGCGGCTTCGAGGACGTCGTCCCGCGCCACCCCTCGGTGGTCGGCGCCGTCCGGACTGCCTCAGTGTGCGCTTGCCCGCCCCCGTCCAAGGCGCCAGCGCCTCCCAGCCCCGCGGGCGGGCGATCGCTCATCAGGGCCAGGCCTGCTCGGTTGCGGCCATCGGTGCCTTGATTCGCTCGGCCTTCTCGCGCTGTTCCCGCAGCCCCACGGTCGACGGCATCCAGGACTTCCACGACCTCCTCCGGAGCGACGACACGTCAAGGCGCCACTCCCACAAGGTCGCCGACCCATGACCGACCAGCCCGAACGCCGATCTCCAGTTCGGAAGGTGCCCGGATGCTCCCCTGCGAGCGCCGAGATACCCGTGTGCCTCCGGCACGGCAGTCGTGGGAGCCTGCTGACATGCCATGGGAGCTGCGCGAGTCCTGCGGTTGGGGCTCATGCGGGATCTGCCGAAGATCTGCGCCGCGCACGCCGCGACGCTCGCCGGGAGGACGAGCCCGGGTTGAAGTGAAGCGCCCCGGCCACGCTCACCCTGCCGAGTCTGCGACTGTCTCCGCTCTGGGAGCGATCTTACGGAGCGATTCCGTCCGGGCCATCCCTGATGCCACGATCGGCCCGTGGACGATTACACGAGTGATCGGCGTGGCGTCGGGGGTCGGGTCCTGGACAAGGACGGGGTTCTGGCGCGCCGTTGGATGGAGCCGTTGCCCCAGACCGTGCTTCCGGCGATGAACAGTGCGCTGCCGGCCGTTCGCTTCTGGGCGGGGCTCGCGATCATGACGGTGGTCAAGGTCCCGCTGGCCTACCAGTACCAGGTGCACGTACTGACGTGGGCGGCGGACGCCGGACTGCGTCTCCTTGCCGCCCCCGTGGTCTTGGCCGTGTCCGCGCTCATCGTCGTGACGGTCTATCTCACGCTCGTACGCCACCAGATCCACGGCGAACTGCTGTCCCGTCTGTGGGGTCCACTGACAGCGTTCACCGCGTTCTTCGGGCACCTGCTGGTCGTGTGCGCGCTCTGGGTCGGACTGGCCGTCTTCATCACCGGCCGCATCAAGGTGGACGGCTTCCCCGTGGCGTTGGGCGCGGTGCTGTTCATCGCCGCAGCGGTACTCGCGATCTACGCTGCAGCCCGCATGGTCGGCTTCTTCATCCACGCCATACCGGCCATCCACCGATACATGTTCCGCACGATGGAGATCCACCCCGCCCTGCCAGCCCTGATCACCATCGGATACGTCTGGGTGATGGCCGCGCAGGACTTGCTGCTCCCCCTCATGGAATGGCCAGACGTCTCACCGCTGCTCCCTCTCGGCGGGGCCGCGGCAACCACCCTGATCACCCTGTGGGAAATCCACCGGCTGCGCACTCTCCACCACGTCCGGCTCGGTGTCCTGCCGCCACCACCCCGCTGACGCCAGCACGGCGCCGTGCACGACTGGCCAGGAGTGATGAGGGAGCGTTCTCCGTGTGGCCGCTGATCGGGTGAGGCCGACGAGACCGAAGCGAGGGCCGCAAGCGGACAAGGATCCAGTGCCGTTGGCGTCCCAAGGCCCGCTGCACCAGCGGGCGCTCGTCGCTCTCGTATACCTGCCTCGCCACGGCTCCCTCACCCCGATCGCGGCCGGCTTCGGGATCTCGGACGGCCTCGTCCACGCCTACGTCACCGCAGTGACTGGTCTGTTCGCCGACCAAGCGCCAGGCCTGCTCAAGGCTCTACGCGAGTGCTGAAATTCTCGCCCGCGCTGGGGCCGCCGATGCGATCCGGGACGACGTCCGAGCCTACGTGGTCGCGTACCTGCACGACAGGCTAGAGATGCTCGTGTCCCAGCAATACTCAGGACTTGTGGATCGGTTCCGGGAGGGCATGCGGAGGGCGTACCTTCGCAAAAGATCCTTTGACGGTCTCCGAGTAGGCCCGCGTTGCAGCGCGGGTCGGGAAGGCACGCCCGTGCTGAGCGTGGTCACCGACGACGCCCCCCAGTCCGGCTCCCTGGTCGACGAGATCGTCCGCGGAGGCGCCCGCACGATGCCGACCGCCGTTCTGGAGGAGGAAGTCAACGAGTGCATGGCTGAGTCGAGTGTGGAGAGCGACGTACACGGCGGCGCCTGGTGGTCCGCAACAGCCACCACCGGCCCCGCGCCGTGGTGACCGCCGCCGGCCCGGTCGAGGTCAGGGTCCCGCGGGTGAACGACCGGCGCGTCGACGACACCACCGGCGAGCGCGAGCGGTTCTCCTCGAAGATCCTCGCGCCGTGGTGCCGCAAGTCGCCGAAGGTCTCCGGGGTGCTGCCGCCGCTCTCCCTGCACGGCCTACCTTCCGGAGACTTTGTCCCATCCCTAAAGCAGTTCCTCGGCGGCGCTGCCGGCCTCTCCCCTACCAGCATCACCCGGCTGACCGAGCAGTGGTGCGACGACCACGGCGCCTTCCAGGACCGGGACCTGTCGGACCGCGACGACGCATGGGCCGACGCCGTGCACCCGAAGGTCCGCCTCGGTCAGGCCCAGCTGGTCGAGCCCGCCCAGGCCCGCCGGCGAGCGATCACCGGAGCCCACCTGGTGTCCCTGGTCCCCGCGGGTGCCCGATTCGAGAACCGTGTCCTGGTCGAGCCCGAGGAGCAGGCCGCATGAACGTCGACGACATCGTGCAGAACCCGGACGAGCACATCCGCTTCGCGGCCTACCTCGACAACCTGCGGCAGGTCGCCGACGCGGACGAGGTCGACCTCGTCCGCCGCGTGCTCACCGATCCAGACCCCTCGATGGCCCAGTCCGCGGTGCTGCGGCACCTGGACCGTCGAGCCGCCGTCCTCTACCCCGGTCCCGCCTACGAGGGGTGGGCGCAGGCGATGACCCGGGCCACGATCGACCACCCCTTCCTGACTCGGCGCCTGCGGGAGTGGTCACTGCTCCGGGCCGTCACTCTCGGGCTGCCCTGGCAGCCGGACGACCTGCTCGCGTCATCCAACCGGCTCCAGCTCATGACAGCCACCGGGACGAACACGGAGGCCATCGGGATCCTCGCCGAAGCCGGTCGCACCAAGCGGATCCGCAACGCCGCGCAGGCCGCCCTCAGCCACCGCAGCGAGAGCTGAATCAGCGCACCCACAACGCACCAGTACACCGACCGGCGCCGTCAGCCATATCGAGAGCTCCCAGGCCGACGTCTACCTCGTGGCTCTCTGGCCGCGGGCGCCCGTGGCAGCTGTTCGGTCGGCCATGTCCCTTCGAACCGCTGGGGCGTACCCGAAGGACTCCGTCCGAGGCGATCAGTAGGGTTCGCAGACATGGGAGCAAGCAGATGGTCGTACTTCACACCCTTCCGGCAGCGCGAGCAGGACGCGCTGGACGATCTCCGCGAGACGGTGTTCGCCCAGGAGGCCGAGTACTACCGGGAGTCGGGCGTCGAGACGCTGGCCGAGCTGATGGCGAGCGGGTGGCTGGTGGAGGAGCCGGCGCATTCGGTGCTGGACGTCGAGCGCGTGGTCCGCTGTGAGGAGGACATGGAGGAGCCCGGCGACGTGAGGGTGATCGAAGCGGCGGAAGTCGTCGCGCTGTTCGGGACGGCGCGGCCGGGGCGGGAGGTTGTCGAGCAGTCCCTGAATCGGGCGGGCGACGGATGGTTCCCGCCTGTCGATCGCGGCTCCGGTTGCTGCACGATCGTCTACGGCCCTGAGGGCGGCCCGGCAGAGCTGTGCTTCTGGGGGCTCACTGGCGACTGATCCAGGGATCGCAGCCAGGCCCACCCTCCCCCACTCGACGGCAGGCCGGAGAGGGCCTCTCTCGTAGGGTCCTTCGCCAGCCCCCAACGACGGGCGTGCCGCCAACATCCTCTTTCTGCAGTGCAGTTGGTGTGGTCTATACGCGTAGAGCGCTCATGCCCCATCATGGTCGCGTTCCGCCCCGGCACCACCGCGCCGGTCGCGCACCCGCGGCCGGTGTCTTCGGCATGCCCCGGTACCCCGGGGCGCCGTCCGAGTTCCGATGGAGGATGTCTTGTCCGTCAGAAAGCAGCTCCGCACGGCCCTGTGCGGCGTCGCCCTCGCCGGCATCGTGGTCACCACCGCCCAAGGCCCCGCCGCGGCGACGCCCTCGGTGGACGGCGCGGCGAAGTCGTCGCGGGTGACCGCCGCAGAGGATGCGGCCGCCCGCTCGCTGGCCCGCTCGTTCGCCGACTCCGCCTGGCGGGCCGAGGTCGGCCGTGCCCTCGCAGGCGGGAAGGAGACCGGGCTGCAGGCCCTGGCCGACGGTTCCCGTACGAGGGCCGGTGCATCGTTCGCCGCCGATGTGGCGACTGCTGACCGCTCGGTGCTCGCGGTCAAGGGGCTGGCCGCCGACACGGGCGGGCTGCTCACCGTGACCCTGGCCGGGGCCGCGGATTCCCGCCGCGCACCCCTGGTCGCCATCGCCCCGTCCGACGACGAGGCCGCCGATGTCACCGCGTACGACACGAACGGCCGGGCTCACACCCTGGACGCGACCGAGACCCCCGATGTGCCGGTGTACGTCATCGGCATCGACGGGGAGAAGGCGGTCGAGGCCGGGCTGAGGGTCCTGGAGCGTGAGCTCGCCGCCGCCGGGGTCACCACCGCCGCCGCCCCGGCGGCGACCGCGGACACCGGCTACTGGACCTCCCGCATCACCTCGGTGCGCCTCGACGACGACAAGGAGACCTGGATCAAGGGTGACGCCGAGATCTTCAGCATCGTCAGCGGCTTCGGGCTGGACGGCAAGGTCCGCGTCGACACGGTGACCCACCCGTATCTGAACGACGCGGGGACCACGTACTACCCGAACCAGATCCTGGTGAACTGGTCGCAGTACAAGTACAACCTGGCCGACGTCGTGATGATGGAGGACGACGGCGACACCAACTACTCGGCTTTGGCCAAGGCCATCGCGACCGCTTTGCTGACCATCACCGATCTCGGCGCCTACATCCCTCTCGTCGACCCGGTGGTCGACGCCATCCCGTCCTCCTTCTGGACCGACGACGCCGACTTCGTGGACGCCTGGTACACGCTGGCCCGGGAGACCACCGGCACCCGAGACGGCGCCGGCGGCAACGGCCGGTTCACCTTCGACAGGTACTGGGTGTCCGCCCTCTGACGTGAACGAACGCCGAACGCCTTGATCCATGCCCTTGATCCATGCCCTTGGGCAGAGCCCGCCGGCGCATGCACGCCTCGTCTCCGGCAGCCGCATCACCGGAGGCGAGGCGCTGGCCGTATGGCAGGGGCGGGATTGGATGATCTTGTACCGGTGGGAGCGGACGGACGCCGGCATGCGGCGGCCGGTCGCGGACCGGGATCTGTTCTGCGCCCTCGGTGAAGGACACCGCGTTCGGTGCGTGTGCGGGCGTCAGCCGCGGTTGATCGTCTCGCAGGTGTTCGTGACCTGGTCCAGGGCCACGAGGTCCGCCGTGACCGTGTCGTTGGTCCCGCCCTCGCACTCCACGCGGTCGTAGCCGCCGTTGCGGCTGATGATGACGTCGTTGCCGGCGAGGCCGCGGAAGGTGGCGCGGTCGGGGCGGGTGGGCCAGCCGTCGGGGTCCTGCAGGTGGTCGTCGGCGGTGCCACCGACGAGAACGTCCCGGCCGGGGCCTCCGTTGAAGTCGACGGGGATGTCGAGATCCGCCTCGGCCGCGAGTCGGTCGTCCCCGTCGCCGCCGTCGGCGTGGATGCCGGTGATCCCTGCGATCGTTCCGCAGGTCGCGGTGCGCGGGCTGGTCTGGGTGCAGCCGGGGCCCGCGGTGATGCCGGACGGGTCGGTCACCCGTAGGAGGGGGGCCGTGGCGACGTAGAAGGTGACCTGGTTGGCCGCGCCCGACACCGGTTCGAACGTGACGGTCCCCCCGGAGCGGCTGACCGTGCCGGTGGACGTGCATGCCGCGGCGGGGGCCGCGGACGCCAGGGGCATGGCGAATGCGGCGGCCAGCGCGGGCACGATGACGCCAAGACGCCCACGGTCGGTACAGAAACGCATTTCTGACTCCTATCCATATTTCCGACATCACCTGAAAGGCACTCTTGGCTGGCCACCAGGGGATGTCAAACGCACGCGGTGCGATGGGATGAGTCCTGCATCGACGACACCACGGCCGGCGCGGGGCGGCGGGCTCGGCGGCTGACACCGAACTGGTGCGTCGTCGCCCTCGACCAGCGCGGCCACGGCCACTCCGACCAGCCGTCGGATTTCTCCCGCGACGGCTACGTCGCGGATGCGGCGGCAGTACGGCGCCACCTTGGCTCCGGTCCGGCAGTCGCCGTGGCTCACTGCCCGGGCGGCGTCAAAGCCCACTGGTTCGCCGCCCGCCGTCCCCGGCTCGTACGCGCCCTGGTCATCGCATTCGGGAGGTGGCCCTGCGGTTTCGTTCCGCCTCGAGTGCCGCCCTCGCCGCCGCGGCCTCCCTTTCAAGACGCTCCCGCAGGAGGCGTATCCGGGCTTCCCTCTCGGCGCCGGTCAGGCCCGTCAGACCCAGCCTGGCGTCACGTTCCTCCTGAGACACGGTCCCCTCCTTGCCTCGGTCGACCTCATTGGCCCGCCCCCCACTGTCCCCTCGCCGACTCAGCATCGGCCGTGTCTGTCCGATCCGTCGGCGGGGTGGGACTCCAGAGACCTTCAACTTAGCGATGATCAAGCGGAGTTGTCACGGACGGCGGATCAGCGGGCCCATGCCGGGCCCGCTGATCCTTCACCTCACCTGTAGATCGCGATGGGCGTTCCGCAGGACCACGAACCGGCCCAGGAGCAGGCGGTGATGGAGCCGGACAGGAAGGTGCCCGGGAAGGGGTACGTGACGGTGCCCGGGATCCACTTCTTCGTGCCGTTCGGCGCCTCGACGACCGGCGTGTTGGTCGATCCCTCGGTCGTCTTGATCTTGAGGTAGACGACGGAGGATCCGGAATAGCTGCCGAGGTCCGTCAGGCTTCCGTTGATCTTCACGCCCGTGCTGCCCACGTAGTAGGAGCCGGTGAACCTGGCGTCGCGCGCCGAGGCATCGACGCCGACGGCGTACGCGGAGCCGCCGGCCGCGAAGGCCAGGAGTCCGGCGGATGCCAGTACGGCGGATGACTTGGCCACTCGGGATAACCGGGACAAGGCAGGAGTCCTTTCGGTAGCGGAGAACGTGCGTCACGGGGCGGGTGCCCTGCGACGCACGAAAGCCTGTTCCAGCGACTCCCCCTTCACAACGGCCGCAGCTGTCCGGGACGAGGTGGGACACCTTGGGACAGCCGATGGCGGTTGCGTGTCTTCCGTTCCGTGCGGCGCCGTTGATCGGCCGGGCGACACGCCGAGCAAGATCATGCGGCATGCACCTGACACTCTGACCTGCTACCTTTCCGCCGGAGCGGTGATCGGGGGCCCGCTTCTCTCCGGCGTGCGCTGCGCACCGCCGGCTCCTCAGGCCCCCTCGAAGCCTCTGAGCCTCGAAGTCCACGAAGTCCTCGAAGGAGACCTGACGCACATGCGCGACACCTCGGCCACACCCACTCGCCGGACCCAGCGGACCCGTCGGACACGGATGGCGGCCCTCGTGGGCGTCCTCGCCGCGGCGAGCCTGAGCCTCACCGCGACCCCGGCCTCCGCCGAGGACAACCCGATGCACGACAGCAACTACGACCAGTGGTGGGACCTGGAGCCGGACGGCGCGACCTTCTCCCGGTGTGCCGACCACACCGACAAGTTCCGGTTCCGCTTCTACTACAACTCGAACTACGCCGGTTCGTGGATCAACATCGGCCACCCCCTCTGGGACCTCCTGAACGTCTACAGAGGCGACGGAGCACACCCCCTGACGTTCTGCGACGGCAAGGGGAACGGCGCCGGACAGGTCGTCGGCAACAACGCCGCCTCGGTCTACAACTGGTACGACGGATTCTGCGGCACCGTCTACTACAACTCCGGCTACAACCGGAAGGGCCCCTACCGGACCTACTGGCCGCGCAGCGGCGGCAATCTCGCCGACGCGGGCCTGAAGAACGAGAACCGCTCCATCGACTTCGCCACCTGCTGGTGATGTGAAGCCCGGGCGAGGAACAGACATGAGCACACGGCACGGCCGCCGAAGGCGCGTCGCCCCCCTGCCCCTGACCGCGGCGGCGGTCGCGCTGGCCGCGGGCTGCGCGAGCGGCCCGACCCACTCCGCCGCCTCGGCGAAGGCCTCGCCCGGCTTCCCGACCTCTTCGGCCTCCCCTGCGTCCCCGGCCGCCGGGAGCACGGGGGACACAGCCGCCACCGGGGTCCCTCAGGCCACTGGGGCCACAGCCGCCACCGGGGACAGTCAAGCCTCCGGAGACCCGTCCACCTGGACACTTCCGCTCCAGGCCTACCAGCCGACCGAGCAGCAGGCCGCCGCCATCGCGGCCGCTGAGGCCACCCTCGTACAGCGCTGCATGCGCTCCTTCGGCAAGGACTGGCGTCCCGCGCCCGCCCTGCCCCGGATCGGCCCGCGGAACATGATGGACTGGCGTTACGGCATCCACGACGAGGCCCTGTCCTCCCGACACGGGTACCAGCCGGACGCCGCCGAACAGGCTCGTTACGACGCCGCCCTGCGCGCCCAGTCCGAACGTCCCGCGCCGTCACCCGACGAGGAGCTCCTCCTCGGCGGCTCCGACCTGCCCGCGAGCGCCCGGGAGCAGGCGGGCCCCGAGGCCCGACAGGGCTTCTACGAAGGCAGGAAGATCCCCTCCGGGGGCTGCTTCGGGCAGGCCCGCGCCACCCTCGGCAGCCAGTCGCGGGGCGTCTCCCCGCTCGTGGAGCGGCTCAACTTCGCCTCGTACGAGGCCTCCCTGCGCGACCCGGCCGTCATCGAGGTCTTCGGCCGCTGGTCCGCGTGCATGCGCGAGGAGCACTACTCCTACGCCACACCCCTGGACGCCGATCAGGACCCCCACTTCCGCCCCGACCCCCGACGCCGCGTGTCGGCACAGGAGATCGCGACCGCACTCGCGGACATCTCCTGCCGGCGCCGCCATCGCGTCGCGGAGGTCTGGCACGGAGTCGAAGTCCGCATCCAAGACGGGTACATCCGGGACAACGCCGCCCGACTCACCGCCGACCGGCGCACCTTGGACACGGTGATCCGCAACTCCGCAGCGGTCAGCGGGCGTTCGTGAGGTAGGGAGGTCTAGTGCGGAGACGGTCGGGTTCAGGCCCTTCAGTCGGGGGTGAAGGCGCGCACGTAACGGCGCTGCCAGGGCGTCTCGACGGCATGGCGGTCGTAGTGGTGCCGCACATAGGCCACGGCTTCGGCCGGCGGGACGCCGTCGAGGACAGCGAGGCAGGCGAGGGCGGTGCCCGTACGACCCCGTCCGCCGCCGCAGGCGAACTCGACCCGTTCGCCGGCCGCCCGTTCCCAGGCCTCGCCGAGCACCGTACGGGCCTCGGCGCGGTCGGTCGGCAGCCGGAAGTCCGGCCAGCGCAGCCATACCGACGGCCACGGGGTCTCGGCCGGGAGGCGGCCGAGCAGGTAGACGGCGAAGGTGGGTTCCGGTCCCTCGGGCAGCGGCCGCCGCAGGGCACGACCACGCACCAGGCGGCCGGAAGGCAGTCGCAACACGCCAGGGGCGTCCACGGGCCAGGAATCGGTCATCGCGCCACCGTACAGCGCGTGTCACCTTCCGTACCTGGCGATGAAGACACCGCCTACGTCGCTCGTACTCCAGCCAGGTGTCCGCAGCTCGCCCTGAAGGGTGTTGCAGAAGGTCCGCTTCGGGCAGGCGGCCGGTGCCGAGGCAGGCGCCGTCCGCGATGGCCGTCGTGCTCGCCGCCAGGGCGGGCAGGTCCGACTCGCGCCAGACATGTGCGTCGGCCTTGTCGCCTGGCGCCGGCCTTGCCGCCGCGATGACCAGGCGGGTGTCCGCGTCGATGATGACCTGCACGTTTGCCGAGAACCGGTAGTTGCGGGACGAGGTGCCTACCTTGCGGTCGCGGACCGAGATCAGGGTGCCGTCCACGATCCACAACCGTTCGGTGTCCGCAACCGGCCGCGGAGCCCGCTCGAGCGCCAACAGCGGCCGCAGCCGCTTGATGACCCGGCACACCGTCGCCGGTCAGACGCCGAACAGCGGCGCGAGCTGCCGCATCGTTTGCAACACGCTTCAGGTGCCCGCGGCGGTCAGCTGTCCCATCCAGTGCACGGATTCGAAGAGGGGTGTGTCGGCGCCGAGGATGGGCTCGTACGACAGCTTCCGTTTTCCCTTGTCCTCACTCTCCCAGATGGACAACGACGGGGCGCTCTCGGCGCAGCTCGTTGGCTGCTTGCTGTCGGCGAGCTCCGCGGGCTCGGTGCGGAGCCGAGCCGACTCCTGGGAGAACGCCTGCGCCTTGTACACGCATCTCTGCCCCACCACGCTGACGGACACGAGGCGGATGTCGCGTTTCGTCGCCCCCTGGCCCATCGTGACTTCGAAGCGGTAGGTGCCGTCCTGCCCCCGGCCGCCCCACGAGCCCCGATAGATCTCTGGCAGCGCGCCCTTGGCGGACGATGCCTTCATGAATGTGTCAGGTTCGTAGAGGGTCTGCCCGTCGTTGCCGTGGTCGTAGTAGCCCGGGTCGTTTTCCCACTCGTACGTCCCGTTCCATGAGGCCACGAACGCCCCCGTACCGTCCGGGGCGGAGGGGCCGTAGTCCTCGGTGTTGTCCTTGCAACGATCCGTCTCGGACTTGGGGCTTACGCTCTTCAGCCGGCTCGTGCCGAGCTTGATCGCGTCGCTTCTGGAGTCGGTGACGGTGCTGTCCCAGACACACAGCCGGTCCTTGCTCAACACGGAGAGCTCGGCGGTGCCCTTCGCGTTGATGAGCAGGCGTGCGGTCACCCCCTCTATGCGGAGGCCGTCGCCGTCCCTCAGGTCGAGAGCCGATTCCCAGTTCCCCTGCAACGTCTTCGGAACGCTCAGCGACGGTGATTCGCCCGTCCCGCGCCAGCCGTCCTGCCACGGGCGGAGCGCGAGCAGTCCGCCGACGGTGACGAGCACCACGACGGCTGTCACCCCCGCCACGACGACTGGGCGACGCCGCCGGTCCGGGGTCTGCGTCGGACTGTGCGAGCCTGCCGTTTCGTCGTATCCCGGCCCCGCCGTGGGCGCGTACGCGAGCGCGTCCGGCGGGGATGCGGAAGGCGCTTGCACGGGCTGAAGTGCCGCGGGCGCTTGCACGGGCTGGGGCCTGGGCTCGGTCCGGGCAGGCACCGGCGGAATGGGATCCTGGCTCGGCACGAGGGCCGTATCCGGGCGCAGCGGGTCGAAGTCCAGCAACTGTGCCGCCTGGCGCCCCAGTCGACCGAGGAGCGCGCCCGGCAGCCATTCGTCGGCGCCTTCTGTGGCGGTGCGGGCGGCCACCTGCTCCGGCGTGGGGCGTCGTTCCGGGTCCTTCTGAAGGCACTCCCGTACGAGTCCGAGGAGCGCCTCCGGCAGCCCGTCCAGGTCCGGCTCTTCCTCGGCGACCCGGAACAACTGGGCGTGCAGCCCGTTGCCGGTCGCCCCGAAGGGCTGGCGCCCCGTGGCGGCGTAGGCGAGGACCGAACCCAGGCAGAACACATCGGAGGCGGCGGTGACGTGGAGCCCCCGCACCTGTTCCGGGGACATGAAGCCGGGCGAGCCGATCACCATGCCCGTACGGGTCTGCAGGCTGTCCCCGCTGATGCTGTCCAGCGCCCGGGCGATACCGAAGTCGATGACCCGGGGCCCGTCCACGGTGACCAGGACATTGGACGGCTTGAGGTCGCGGTGGACGAGGCCCGCCCCATGGATGGCCTGCAGGGCGAGCGCGAGACGGTTGGCCAGGACCCGCACCGACTGCTCGGGCAACGGCCCGTGCTGCTCGGCCACGACGGCCTGCAGATCGGGCCCGGGAATGTACTGCGTCGCGACCCAGGGCGTCTCCGCGTCCGTGTCCGCGTCGAGCACTGCCGCGGTCCAGCCCCCACCGACCCGCTTCGCCGCGGTGACCTCGCGTGCGAACCGCGAGCGGAATTCGGCGTGTTGGGCGAACTCGGTCTGCACGACCTTGACCGCGACAGTGCGCCCGCCTTCGGAGCGGGCGAGGTACACCCGGCCCATGCCGCCGGCACCTAAGCGGGCGATGAGGCGGTAGGGGCCTATGCGCGGCGGGTCTTCGGCGGTCAACTGGTCCACGAGGAAGGAGGGTAACCCAACTGTCCAGCAGCGATGGGGCAGACGGTTTCGTTCCAGAGCAGTGGGCCCTTGCCGGGTGTGTCGTCAACTGACGTGCACTGGGCGCGGACCGCCCCCTGCCCAGCAGGGAATGGCTTGTGTGCGGACACCGCCGCCCAGAAGCCCAGCCGCATCCTGCTCGTGCGGAGACCCCGCGCCGACCAGAGAGACAGGCCCTACGTGTATTGATCACGAGCGTTGTCGACACTGGTCTGGTCTTGAACATGGCGAAGACCTCCGGTGTGGTGGGAGCTGTCCAGGAACTCACCTCACGGAGGTCTTCGTGGCCCACCGTAATGCCCGGCTGACCGTCTTCGGTAGAAGACTGCTGGTCGAACGTGTCTGCTCAGGCCGTCCGGTCGCTCACGTGGCCGCAGAGATGGGCATCTCCCGGGCCACGGCCCACAAGTGGATCCGCCGGTGGCGGACCGAGGGCGATGCGGGCCTGCAAGACCGGCCGAGCCGGCCTCGCACCACACCGCACCGAACCCCGGCCGCGGTGGAAGACCGCGTCTGCGACCTGCGGCGAAGCCACAAACTCGGCCCCGCCGGGATCGGCCCGATCCTGGGCCTGCCCTCATCCACCGTCCACCGGATCCTCACCCGCCACCGGCTCAACCGGCTCGCCTGAACGCTTCAACCGCACCCTGCTCGGCGAGTGGGCCTACGGCCCTCCCTCTCGAACGACGAGCGGACAGCGGCCCTGGCAAACTTCCTCCACACCTACAACCACCACCGCTGCCACACCGCACTCGCCGGCAAGCCACCCATCAGCCGAATCAACAACGCTCCGGGTCAATACACCTAGCCCCGTGAGTGGTGCTGGCGGTGGCGGTGGCTGAGTGCGGATACCCCCAGGGTCGTCAGGACCAGGACACCCGCCGTCTCGATCGTGATGCTGGGGCGGACGAGGTCCGCGTCGGCCGATTCGTGGAAGCCGAACAGGCCCGTCGTGAGGCTCAGGAAGAGTGCGCCGAGGGTGCCCGCCGTGAACAGCGCCGTGGCGGCGGCGACCGGTCCGAGCCAGCGGTACGGGGTGAAGAGCAGGGCCGCCGCGAGGAGGCAGCCCACGACGCCGTTCAGCAGGAACAGCCAGCCGATGGTGGCCAGGTCGCGGTAGCCGTCGGCCCACAGGGCGAGGTGGATGGCGCCCATCGTCGCCGTCAGGCCCGCTGCGGCCAGCCGCAGCAGGAGCACGGCGATGCGGCGGGTTCGGTCAGTAACCATTGCCGGGAGTGTTCGGGGTCGTCGGGGTGGTGTCCGGCTTGTTGACGGGGGCGCCGGCCACCGTGATCTCGGTCTTCATGCCCTGGTCCTTGTGTCCGTCGACCGGGCAGTAGATCTCGTACGTTCCGTCCTTCAAGGTGACCGTGAGGGTGGTGGACTCCCCCGGGCCGATGGTGCTGGAGCGGTTCTCGCCGCCCGGCCCCTCGACTTCCAGGGCGTGGTCGTGATGCCCGGTGTTCGTGATGGCGAAGGCGTACGTGCCGGGTGTGAAGGTCTGCTGTGACAGCGTGATCTTGAAGTCGGCCAGGTCCGCCTTCACCTGGGTCGTACCGGCCGGCGCCGTGCTCTTCTGCTCGGGGGGCGGTGTGGTCGTACCGCTGCTGGAACCGTCGCCGTTGCCGCCTCCGCAAGCGGCGAGGAGGCCGGCCAGCGCGGCGGCCGACAGGCCGAGCAGCGCGCGCGTACGTGGTGTCGGTTTCGTCATCGTTCCGTCCTCCGCGTCGGCTCTTCGGACCGGCCCGCGGGCTTGGTCCTCCGGTTCGGTCCCCACAGGGGGTACGACGCTCGGCCGCGCCCGGATTGCGGTCCGGGCGGACAATGAGCTCGGACCATCCCTTCGGGGACTTCGGACGTATCCACGAGTGTGGGACGCATGGGCCTTCCGCTGGAGCGGGTTCCCGACGAGGCACTGCTCTCCGGTCTCGCCACGGGCGATCCGGAGATCGCGGTGGCCTTCGTGCGCCGCTTCCAGCGCTCCGTCTACGGAGTGGCCGTCGCCGTCGTCGGCGATCCGCGGCTCGCCGAGGACGTGGCCCAGCAGACCTTCGAGCGGGCGTGGCGGCACGCCCAGGTGTACGACGGCAGGCGGGGCTCCGTACGGACGTGGCTGACGGCCATCGCGCACAACCTGGCGATCGACGCGGTACGGGCGCGGCGCGCGACCCCGGTCGCCCCTGAGGACCTGGAGGCGCTGGTGGGGATCGTGTCCGAGACTCCGGAGCGGCGCGCGCTCGCCGACGAAGCGGCCGAGCGGGTCCGGCGGGCGGTGGCGGCGCTGCCCCGGGAGCAGGCGCGGGCGCTGGTGATGGCCGGGATCTACGGGATGACGGCGCGGGAGGTCGCCGCCTTCGAGGGCGTGCCGCTGGGCACGGCCAAGACCAGGATCCGGGCGGGGACGATCAAGGTGCGGGCGCTCCTGGAGAGCGAGGAGACGCGGTGAGCGGCATGGACTGCGAGCGGCTGCGCGAGGAGGGTGCCGAGCTCGCGCTGGGGATCCTTCCGGCGCGCGAGCGGGCCGAGGCGGTGGCCCATCTGGACCGCTGCCCGGACTGCCGGGCGTACGTGGAGCGGCTGACGGTGGTCGGGGACGGGCTGCTCGGGCTGCTGCCGGGGGCGGAGCCTCCGCTGGGTTTCGAGAGTCGGGCGGTACGGACGATGGCCCCCGCCCGTACGTCGGCCCCTGCCCCGGCACCCTCGACTCCTCCGCCGACGGCGCGACGGCGCATTCGGGGCCGTCGCTTCCGGATGGCTGCGGCGGGCGTGGCCACGGCGCTGGCCTTCGGGTTCGGCGGTTGGGCGGTCGGTACGGCGGTGGAGGGCGCGCCCCAGGTGGTGGCCCCGGCACCGCACGTCCTGGAGGCGACGCTGGTCTCCTCGGCCGGGGAGGGGACCGGGGCCGGCAAGGAGGTGGGGCGGATCTACGCGCACCTGGCCGACGCGGCGGGCGGGAACGGCTGGGTCTACATGTCGGTCGACCTCGGTGAGGTACGGGCGGTCGACGGCCCGGTGCGTTGCCTCCTGGTGCGGGCCGACGGCTCCTCCGTATCGCTCGGCTCGTTCCCCCTCAGGGCGGGTTACGGCTACTGGGGCGCCCCGGCCCCCGTGGATCCCGGCAACCTCAGTGGCGCCCGCCTGGTGGCCCCGGACGGCACGGTCCTGGCGACGGCCCATTTCGAAGGAACGGGATCCGGCGGGACCGGCGGGTCAAGCGGGTCGGACCCCAGCTCGTAGAACGTCTCGCACGCCTACTCGTCGGAGCCCAAGATGTCCGCGTTCGCGTCGAAGCCCCGCTCCGTGTCCTCGAACTCGCCGAGGGTCTCCGAGTGGATGCGTCCGGTGAGCACTCCGGCGACGAACTCGGCGGCGGAGACGGCGTGGTGTTCCCATTCGGGTCCACGGCCCTCGTTGACCAGGACGGTCCATTCCCCGGGCTTCGCCGTCTCGCTGGTGAGCCAGTAGAGGTAGGCGCCGCTGCCCTCGATGTAGGCGAAGGGGAGCACGCCGGTTCCGTCGGCCGCGAGTTCGTCCGGCTTCGGCTCGCCGCGGTCCCAGAGTCTGCCGAGTACCTCGGCGCGCTCACCGACGATCGCCACCAGGTCGTAGTCCTCGTCAGTGCAGTCCGGCTCCAGGATCCAGATCGTCTCGTCGAAGACTCCCCCGCCGTAGGTGTCGACGAGGTCTTTGTAGTCCTGGGGCAGCGCCGTACCCAGACATTCCTCCGTCCGGGACCAGGTGCGGGGCAGGCTGCCGGCCGGCGGAGGGACGAGGCGGGTGAGTTCCCGGACGGCGGGGTGCATCGGGCGGGCCTTCCTGTCTCGGAGAGCGCTGGGCGATGGGGCTGTTCGGTGGCCGCGCTCCCGGGGGCTCAGTGGTCGCCCTTGTGCGGCCTTGACCGGCTGCCTGGCAGTGGCTGGCGCCAGTCCCCCAGCGTGCTGACGAGGTACTGACGGGCGAGGAGACGGATGTCGTCCCATGCCGTGTCCGAAGCCAGGGCGTCGCCCCAGAGGCCTGCGCGACCCGTGGCGTCGATCTCGCCGAGTCGCCGGCCGACGGCCTGAAGGTCGCGCAGTTGCCCGGGGTCGAGGACACCGCGTTCGGCAAACCCTTCGGACATGCGGCAGAAGAGCTCCACCTCTTCGACGACCGGCTCGGTCTCCAGCTCGCGCTCCCCCAGCCAGGACAGTTGATCCCGGGCGTCGGCTGCGAGGAGGGACATCCACAGCAGTGTCGCGTGGCGCACGTGCGCGTCGCCGAACTCGTTCATGGAGGGAGGATCGCACGGAGCCCCGACAGGTCGTGTTGGGGGGACTGCGCTCACGGCGGTACTCAGGGCGGTGCTCAGGGCGCAGTGGCCTCTGCCACCCGCCGTCGCCGGGCGACTGCGGCGTCACCGACGACGGGCCACAGCTCCGCCAGCCACGTCTCGACCGTCGTGGCCACCGGCAGGCCCGGCGGCAGAGCGTCGTGCAGTCCCGTCGTCTCCGGCTCAAGTTCTCGGCAGCGACGCAGAGTCAGTGGTTCCTCGGTCCCCCGCGCGGCCGCTGAGACACTGCGGAGAAACATCAGGTTCGCCGCCACGAGCCACGGCTGCCGGTCCAGCCCGGACACACCGGACGAACCGTCATTGGCACTGGCCAGCGCCCAGGGGTCCGGGGCCAGGTAGCGCACCGCCCCCACGCCCGTGAAGGCCGCCGCGGCCGTGCACATCGAGCAGGGTTCCTGGGTGCTCCACAGGGTCAAGGCGCCGAGATCCCAGTCGGTACGTGCCGCGCCCAGCGCATTCATCTCGGCGTGCGCGAGGGGCGTACCCCGCAGCGGGCCTCCTCCGGGACCGTCGTCGTACGCGCGGTTGCGTCCCTCGGCCAACACCGTCCCGTTGGCGTCCGTGAGTACGGAGCCCACTGCGAGTCCGCCGGCCACGAGCGCCTCGTACGCCAAGGCCAGGCACCGCTTCACCGCTTCGGGTGCCGCCGCCCACTCCGCATCGAAGTTCCTCACATCCGGCACGCCCTCATCCCCCTGAACAGTGTCGATCCCGCTCCGGCAAGCCGCCGTTCGATGACGGCTCGCCGGAGCCGAGGAAGCAGCGGGTCATCCGGCAGCACCGAGGCTGCAACGGCAGCCGGCCGGCCCCGTGGTCTGCAACCGGCGGAGGCTCAGTCGCCGGTCGTTCCGTCGAGCAGCTCGCGCAGGATGTCCAGGTGACCGTTGTGGCGGGCTGTCTCCTCGGTGAGATGCAGGAGGATCCAGCGCAGATCGACGTGGAGGCCGTTGCGTACGGCGCGCTTCGCCTTGGTCTCCAGGCCGTTCTCGGCGACGAGTTCGCGGTAGCGGGCGCTCTGTTCGGCGTATTCGTCGAGCAGCTGCGTGAGCGGGAAGTCGACGGCGATGCGCATCTCGCGGTCGGGGTCCTCGTCGGTCCAGGGGCCGTGGTCCTCCTCACCGAGGAAGACCACCTGGAACCAGTAGTACTCGACCCAGCGGAGGTGGTTGATCACTCCGCTCATGGTCATGAGCGGTGAGCCCGGCAGGAGCGCCTTGCGGGCGTTCTCCGCGGAGAGGCCCTCGCACTTGGCACGGGCCGTGTCGCGTGTGTAGTCGAGGAACGTGGTGAGCTGGGTGCGCTCGTCCCACGCAGGCGGTGTGTCGTCGATTCTGGTCATCGCGCGCAGCCTCCCCGATCATGGCGACCGATGTCGAGGGATTTTCGACGGACCTGACCTGCTGCGACCGCTCCCGGCCCGGTGGGCCGCTCCGACGATGCGGTGCCGATCGTCCGGCCTGTTCCTCCGCACAGGGCCTAGGATCGTCTGTCATGCGAGCGTGGACGTTGCCGGCCGCCGGAGTCGCTGTTCTGGCCTGGGGCGAGTGGTTGAACCGGCGCTGGTCCCGGACCCTGGTCGAGGCCGGCGGCCACGGTTCCCGAGCCGTGGTCGTGCTCGGCTACCGCAACCCGTCCGAGTCGATCAACCTCGTCAACCGCTGGCGGGTCAGGGCAGGGATCCGTTCCGTCGGCGCGGACGCCGACGGCGACTCCGTGATCGTCTTCAGCGGAGGGGCGGTCGGGGGTGGTACGGCCGAGGCGGAGCTGATGGCCGACTACGCGCGGTCCGTGCTGGGGTACAAGGGTCGTGTTCTCGTCGAGGACCAGAGCAGGAACACGTGGGAGAACATCACCCACGTGGTCCCGCTGCTGGAGGGTGCGGAGCACATCGCGATCGCGTCCCAGCCGGCACACGCGCTCAAAGCGCGCGCCTACCTGCGCCGTCAGCGGCCCGATCTCGCCGACAGGCTGGTCCGCGCCGGCGACTACCGCCTCGGGGAGTGGACGCTGTTCAAGCCGTTGCTTGCCGCGTACGGGCTGTGGACCCTGCGCGGTCTCACCGCGGCCGAACGCAAGCGTTAGCTCCCACTCCCCGCCGTTCCCGTTCCCGTCGCCTGGTCAGGGTCAGGGTCAGATCCTCGGCGAGAGACGGTACTGGCGTGGGTGAACGTGCAGCCGCGGCGAGGTGAGCAGCAGGGCTCGGTTGTCCTTGCCGCCGGCCATGTGGTCGAGCCACCGCTCGTACCAGGCGAGGAAATCCGGGGCCGAGGAGACGTTCGGGCCCCAGAAGCCGTCGGTGTTGCCGATGAGGATGCGTCCGGTGAGAGGGCCGGTGACGCCGAGGAGGACGAGGTCGCTGCAGCCGCGTTCGATGACGTGCAGGAAGAGGTGGCCTTCGCGGGTGGGGCGGTAGGCCCGACGGAATCCTCTCGTCCGTGTGTCGGCGGTGGCGCGGTTCATCGTGAAGAGGGCGCAGCGTTCGAGTGGGATCAGTCCGTAGTACGGGGATGCACCGGTGCCGCCCATGGTGGTGAGGAAGTCCCGGTAGGGGCGTGGGAGTTCCACGTCGTTCTCGGCTTCGAAGGCGTCCGCCCGGGCTTCGGACAAGCGGGGGCCGAGACGGAATGCGTGCCGTTCCTCGCCGAAGGAGTGGCTTCGGTGGGGCGCGTAGGGAATGCGTGCCAGCTTGCGTCGCAGCCGCGGGATGCGGGAGTCCATGCGAGCTCTTTTCTCGTGTCGCCGGCAATCTATCGGGCTGCGGCCGGGGATCATCCTGCGGGTGGGACCCATGCGAGCCGGGACGAGCTCCCCCGCCTGCCGGGCGAGGCGCCGGCGTTCAGCGCACTCCGCCCGGCCTGCCTTGCTGCTTCACCAGGGGGTCGCTGGCAGCTCGCCCCGGGTGTCTTGTATGGTTCTCCGCGAATCATCCAGAGGGGTGGAGGGACCGGCCCTACGAAGCCCCGGCAACTCCCCGATCGTCTCGGCGCTCCATGTTCGCGCCGCGCCGTCGGGATCAGTGCCAACTCCGGCCCGCGCCAACGTGGCGCGGGAAAAGATGAGGAGACACGGTGCTCTCTACGCTGCCCTTCGCCCCGGCTCTGCCCGTTCCGGGCTTCCCGCGTACCCAGCTCATGATCGTCGCGGCATATCGGCCGACCTGCTCGGCCCTCTCCCGCTGACCATCCCCTTCCCTCACCTTCCTTCCCCTGCCCTTCCCGGGGTGAGGTCGCCGCGAGTCATGCTCGCGCGCCGAGACTGGAGTACCCCTTTCTATGGACATTTCGGATATTTCTAGTGGTGTCGGCGTCCTCGACAAGGCCGCGGTGATCCTCGATGCGCTGGCGTCCGGCCCTGCCCATCTGGCCGGGCTTGTCGCCACCACCGGCCTGGCGCGGCCCACGGTCCACCGACTCGCCACGGCACTCGAACGCCACCGTCTGGTCGGCAGGGACCTCCAGGGCCGATTCGTCCTCGGACCCTGGATCACCGAGCTCTCGGCCGCCTCGGACGAGGACTCCCTGCTTGCCGCGGCCGGCCCGGTCCTGACGTCCCTTCGGGACGCGACCGGCGAGAGCGCGCAGCTCTACCGGCGCCAGGGTGAGGTGCGGGTCTGCGTCGCCGCCGCCGAGCGGACGTCCGGCCTGCGCGACATCGTGCCGGTGGGGTCCACCCTCCCGATGAAGGTCGGCTCCGCCGCCCAGGTCCTGCTGGCCTGGGAGGAACCGGAGCGCTTCTACCAAGGCCTGCAGGGTGCCCGCTTCACCGCGACCGCCCTGAGCGGCGTACGGCGCCGGGGCTGGGCCCAGTCGATCGGTGAGCGCGAACCCGGCATGGCCTCCGTCTCGGCACCGGTCCGCGGCCCGTCCCAGCGGGTGGTCGCCGCCGTCACGGTCACGGGCCCGATCCAACGCCTCACCCGGCACCCGGGCGCCCGGCTCGCGAAGGCCGCCGTCGACGCGGCCGACCGCCTGACCGAGGTCGTATGCCGCTCCTGACCGCGAGGCCGGGCCGGAGCGACCGCCCGGCTCCGGGCGCGGGCATGATGGAGTCATGCGAAATCAGCCCGTGCTCGTTTTCGATGGAGATTGCGGATTCTGCTCGACCTCGGCGAGGTTCGCCGAGCGACGCCTGAAGCCCCGGTGCGAGACCACTCCTTGGCAGTTCGCGGACCTGGAGGATCTCGGTGTCACCGCGACGCGGGCCTCGCACGAGGTGCTGTGGGTGACGCCCGGCGGTGCCGTGTACGGGGGTGCCCAGGCTGTCGCGAAGGCGTTGCTGAGCTCGGGCGGCGGGTGGCCGGCGGCCGGCGCGTTGCTCACCCTGCCACCCGTGCGGTGGGTGGCCCACGGCGTGTACCGACTCATCGCGAACAACCGTCACCGCATGCCGGGCGGCACCGCCGCCTGCGCCCTCCCCCACCGCCCGGCCCCGCGACCCGAGTAGCGCACCGGCAGAGAGGCGGCCCGGAAGTCGGCGGGGCGGTGTCGCCGGATGGGGTGAACTTGGCGGGGCTTTACGGGTGCAGTGGCTGCATGTGGGGCGAGCGGGACGGGACTCTCGACCGGGGGACCCGGGCGCGGCCGCTGGACGGGCGGACGATCAGCTCGTACGGCATGACGATCGAGTCCGGGTTGTACTCCCCCACCCCCTCGATGGCGTCGATGAGGAGCTGGACGACGGCCGTGCCGATGCGGCGGGGCTTGAGGGAGAGTGTCGTGATGGGTGGTTCGGTGGTGGCGTAGACGGTGGATTCGCTGCAGCAGACGATCAGGAGGTCGTCGGGGACGCGTAGTCCGTAGCGGCGGGC
>NZ_JBSHDU010000102.1:0-28988 GCF_053616475.1 Streptomyces sp. NPDC055815
GTCAGTGACCAGTCCACGAACGGCGCGAGGGCCGCCTCGCACTCGGCGATGACGCGGGCGAACTCCGGCGAGGAGTCCAGGAGCGCCGTGGCCATGCCGACCCACTGCGAACCCTGACCGGGGAACACGAACACGGCGCGGGAGGGGGACACGCCGTGCTCGCCGTCGACCTCCCGGGAGGCCAGGGCGTCCAGACCGGCCAGCAGCCCGTCCCGCCCGTCGGCGCCGGGCACCACGGCCCGGGACTCGAAGGCGGAGCGCCCGACGGCGAGGGAGAGCGCCACGTCGGCCGCGCCGAGCCCCGGCCGTTCCCGTACGTACGCGGCCAGCTGCCCGGCCGCCTCGGCGAGCGCGTCCGCCGTACGCGCCGAGACCAGCCACGGCAGTCCCGAGCCGTCCAGGGAGCCGTCCGGCGCCGGGTCCTCGGCCGTCTCGGCAGGCTGCTCGGCGGGGGCTTCCGCGAGGATGACGTGGGCGTTCGTGCCGCTGATGCCGAACGACGAGACTCCGGCGCGCCGGACCCTGCCCTCCTCGGCGGGCCAGGGGCGCGGCGCGGTGAGCACCTCGACGCCGCCGTTGGCCCAGTCGACCAGTTCGCTCGGCTTGCTGACGTTCAGCGAGGCCGGCAACTCGGCGTTGCGCAGGGCCATGACCATCTTGATGACGCCACCGACACCGGCGGCCGCCTGGGAGTGCCCCAGGTTGGACTTGAGGGACCCCAGCATCAGGGGCTGCCCGTCGCGCTCCTTGCCGTACGTGGCGAGGAGGGCCTGTGCCTCGATGGGGTCGCCGAGCACCGTGCCCGTACCGTGCGCCTCGACGGCGTCGACACCGGCGAAGGGCACCCCTGCGTCCTGCACGGCCGCCCGGATCACCCGCTCCTGTGCCGGGCCGCTGGGGGCGGTGAGGCCGTTGGAAGCGCCGTCCTGGTTGACGGCCGAACCGGCCACCACGGCAAGGACCTTGTGGCCCAGGCGCCGGGCGTCCGACAGCTTCTCGACGACGAGGACGCCGACGCCCTCGGCCCACGCCGTGCCGTCCGCGTCCGCGGAGAACGACTTGCACCGGCCGTCGGGAGCGAGCCCCTTCTGGCGGGAGAACTCGACGAAGATGCCCGGTGTCGACATGACCGTCACACCCCCGGCGAGCGCCAGCGAGCACTCGCCGGACCGCAGGGCGTTGACCGCCAGGTGCAGGGCGACGAGCGAGGACGAGCACGCCGTGTCGACCGTGAGCGCCGGGCCCTGCAGGCCCAGGGTGTAGGCGACGCGGCCCGAGGCCACGCTCGACGTCGTGCCCGTGAGCCCGAACCCGGTGGCGGCCGCGCTCGCCTCGCCGAGCCGCGGGCCGTACTCCTGCGCGATGGCTCCGAGGAACACGCCCGTCGACGTGCCGTGCAGCGAACCGGGCGTGATGCCGGCCCGCTCCAGGGCCTCCCACGACACCTCGAGGAGCAGCCGCTGCTGCGGGTCCATCGACAGGGCCTCGCGGGGCGAGATCCCGAAGAAGGCCGGGTCGAACGCGGAGGCGCCGTGCAGGAAGCCGCCGTTGCGCACGTACGACGTCCCGGCGTGGTCCGGGTCGGGGTGGTAGAGGCCGTCGAGGTCCCAGCCCCGGTCGGTCGGCAGACCCGAGATGACGTCGCGCTGCTCGGCGACGACGCGCCACAGCGCCTCGGGCGAGTCCACGCCGCCCGGGAACCGGCAGCCCATGCCGACGATCGCGATCGGATCGTTGGTTCCGGCCTCCAGTTCACGGACCCGCTGCCGGGACTGGTGCAGGTCGACGGTGAGGCGCTTGAGGTATTCGACGAGTTTGTCGTTGTCCGTTGTTGTCATGACGGTGATGCCCCCGTAGGCGTTGTGGAGCCGTGCGTGCGCGGTTTCCGGGCATGGCTGCCCGGGCGGCGTGCCTGGGGCACGCCGCGCCGCGGCGAACGGGATGAGAGAGGGGTGAGGGTCCGGCGTCGCGGACGTGGGGTCAGAGTTCGGAGTCGATGAACGCGAGGAGTTCGTCGACCGAGGCCGACTGGACCCGTGCGGACAGATCGTCCTCGACGGGGGCGCGCTGAGCGGGCACCCGGGCCGCGAGGGCCTGGAGCCGCTGGACGATCTCGGCGCGCACCTCGTCCTGGGTGTCGTCCGGCAGCTCGACGAGTGCCGCTTCCAGCCGGTCGAGTGCGACCAGGCCGGATGCGGCCGCCGAGTCGGCGGATTCCGTGGCGGATTCCGTTGCGGCCGGGGCCAGTTCGTCCTGCAGATGGCCCACGACCGCGAGCGGCGTCGGGTAGTTGAAGAGGAAGGTGGCCGGCAGCCGCAGACCGGCCGCGGTCTGCAGTCGGTTGCGCAGTTCCACCAGGGTGAGGGAGTCGCAGCCCATGTCCTTGAAGGGCCGGTCGGCGGGGATGCCGGCCGCGGAGGACCGGCCGAGCACGGCGGCGGTCTGCACCCGGACGAGGTCGAGGAGGAGTTCCTCCCGCTCGGCCGGGCTCAGTGCGGCGAGCCGGTCGCCGAGGGTCTCGGTCGTCCGGGGCGCGGCCGCGGCCGCCGCGGCCCGGGCCGGTCGCGGGGCGGCCGGTGCCAGGTCCCGCAGGACGGCGGGCAGTTGGGCGCCGAGGGCGCCGAGCGCGGCACGGTCGATCGGTGCGGGCACGAGCGCGGGGGAGTCCACGCGCAGGGCCGCGTCGAGCAGGGCCAGGCCCTCCGTCCGGTCGATGGGCGCGAGGCCGGTACGGGCGATGCGCACCCGGTCGGCCTCGGACAGGGTGCCCGCCATTCCGGCGGCCCCCGGGCGTCCGGCCGTCTCCGCCCACATGCCCCAGGCCAGCGAGACCGCGGGCAGCCCCTGCGCCTTGCGGTGCTGGGCGAGGGCGTCCAGGGAGGCGTTGGCCGCCGCGTAGTTGCCCTGACCGGCGCCGCCGATGACGCCCATGACGGAGGAGAAGAGGACGAAGGCCGCCAGGTCCTGGTCCTCGGTCAGTTCGTGCAGGTGCCGGGCCGCGGTGGCCTTGGCGGCGAGCACGGTGTCCAGGCGCTCGGGGGTGAGCGCCGTGATCACGCCGTCGTCGAGCACGCCGGCCGCGTGGACGACGGCGGTGAGCCGTACGCCGTCGAGCAGCCGGGCGAGCGCGTCGCGGTCGGCGGTGTCGCAGGCCGCGAGCGTGACCTCGGCGCCCAGCCCGGCGAGGTCGGCGGCGAGTTCCTTCGAGCCCGGGGCGTCGGCGCCGCGGCGGCTGACCAGGAGCAGGCGTCGGGCGCCGTGCTCGGTGACCAGGTGCCGGGAGACCAGTCCGCCGAGGGCGCCGGTGGCGCCGGTGACCAGGACGGTGCCCTGCGGGTCGAGGACCGGGGGCAGGGTGAGGACGACCTTGCCGATGTGGCGCGCCTGGCTGACGTACCGGAAGGCCTCCGGTGCCCGGCGGACGTCCCAGCCGCTCACCGGCAGCGGGGTCAGGGCCCCCGAGGACAGTAGCTCCATGACGGCCGTGAGCATGTCGCCGATCCGCTCGGTCGGCTCCTGGAGCAGGTCGAAGAAGCGGTAGTACACCCCGGGATGGTCGGCCGCGACGAGCGCCGGGTCGCGCAGATCGGTCTTGCCCATCTCCACGAAGCGACCGCCGTGCGGCAGCAGCCGCAGAGAGGCGTCCACGAACTCGCCGGCGAGCGAGTTCAGGACGACGTCCATGCCGTGGCCGTCGGTGGCCGCGCCGAACGCCGCCTCGAAGTCCAGGGTGCGGGACGACGCCAGGTGCGCCCCGTCCACGCCGAGGCCGCGCAACGCGTCCCACTTGCCCGGGCCGGCCGTGCCGTACACCTCGGCGCCCAGGTGACGGGCGAGCTGGACGGCGGCCATGCCGACGCCGCCCGCCGCCGCGTGGATCAGGACCCGCTCGCCCTTGCTCAGACCGGCGAGGTCGACCAGGGCGTGGTAGGCGGTCAGGAACACGATGGGCGCGGACGCCGCCTCGGCGAACGTCCAGCCGGCGGGCATGACGGCGACCCGCCGGTGGTCGGTGACGGCCGTCGGGCCGAACGCGCCGGAGAACAGGCCCATGACGCGGTCACCGACGGCGAGACCCGTGACACCGGGCCCGACCTCGGTGACGACACCGGCGCCTTCGAGACCGAGGGGGCCGGGATCGCCGGGGTAGAGACCCAGCGTGCCCAGGACGTCGCGGAAGTTGACGCCCGCGGCGCGCATCGCGATGCGCACCTCGCCGTCGCCCAGCGGGGCCAGGGCCTCCGGGAAGGGTTCGAGCGCCAGGTGGTCCAGGGTGCCGCGCTCGCGCACCACCATCCGCCACGCGGCCGTGCCGGCCGGGGGTACCAGGGCGCCGCCGGCGGCAGCCGGTCCGAGCCGGGGCACGAGCAGAGCCCCTTCGCGTACGGCGAGTTGCGGCTCGGCTCCGATCGACGGCAGTGCGGTACGGCAGTCCTCCGCCGTCTCCACGTCGAGGAGTCCGACCCGCCCGGGGTTCTCGGTCTGCGCCGACCGCGCCAGACCCCATACGGCCGCGAGGCCGGGGTCCGCGTCGGCGTCCGGCGCCGTGGCCACGGCAGCCCGGGTGACGAGCACCAGTCGGGAGTCGGCGAGCCGGTCGTCGGCCAGCCATGCCTGGAGCAGGGCGAGCGCGCGGTGCACGGCGGGCAGAGAGCTTCCCGTGGAGCCGTCTCCGGGCTCCGTGACCGGGGCGAAGACCACCTCGGGGGCGGGGAGCCCCGCGTCGAGGGCCGCGCCCAGGGCCGTGAGGTCGTCGTACCGGGGACTGACGCCCAGGTCGGCGGAGCCGAGCGCGGCGGCCGACGGGGACGCCTCCCCGTCCGCCGCGATCGGCTTCCAGTCCAGGCGGTGGAGGGAGCGCGGGACGGCCACCTCCTCGCCGACGGGGCGCAGGACCAGCTCCTCGATCTCGACGACGACCGCGTGGGACTCGTCGAGCAGCGTCAGCGACACCGCGTCCTGCCCGGTGGTCGTGATCAGGGCGCGTACGGAACGGGCGCCCGGCTGGTGGACGGTCACGTCGCGCCACGAGAAGGGCAGCAGCCGGCGGCCGCCGGCTTCGAGTGCGGTGATGACGATCGGGTGCAGGGCCGCGTCGAGGAGCGCCGGGTGCAGCCCGTACGAGGCGGCGTCGGTGACGGACGCCGGCAGGGCGACCTCGGCGAGCAGGTCGCCGCCGTGCCGCCGGGCGGCGCGCAGGCCCTGGAAGACCGGGCCGTAGGCGTAGCCCGAGGCGGCCAGGTCGTCGTAGCAGCCGTCGACGGGCAGGGCCTCGCCCTCACCGGCGGGCCGGGCCGCGGCGGGCGCGGGGGCTCCGTCGTGCGGGGCGAGCGCGCCGGTGGCGTGCAGGGTCCACGGCTCGACGGCGCCGTCCGGCGTCTCGGCGCGGGCGTGCACGGTCAGCGTCCGCAGGCCGTCCTCGCCGGGTGCGGCCACGACGACCTGCACCTCGGTGCGGCCGTCCTCGGGGATCACCAGAGGCGCGACGAGCGTGAGTTCGGCGACTCGCGGAGCCCCGGTCTGCGAGCCCGCGCGGGCGGCGAGTTCGAGGAAGGCGGTGCCCGGCAGCAGGACCTGGCCGAGGACGGCGTGGTCGGCGAGCCAGGGGTGGCTGCGGCGGCCGAGCCGGGCGGTCAGGACGGTCTGCCCGGATTCGGCGAGCTCGACGGCCGGGCCGAGCAGCGGGTGCCCCGCGGCCCCCGCGGTGCCCTGCGCGGTCAGCCAGTACCGCTCGCGCTGGAAGGCGTACGTGGGCAGGGCGGGCGTCCGCCCCGCGCCGAACACGGCCCCCCAGTCGGGGCTGCGGCCCCGGACGTGCAGGGAGCCGAGCGCGGAGGCCAGGGTGCGCCGCTCGGACCGGCCGCGGCGCAGCACCGGGACGAACGCGAGCGCGTCGTCGTCCAGACAGTCCTGGCCCAGGGCCGAGAGCACACCGTCCGGGCCGAGTTCGAGGAAGGTCCGCATGCCGAGCCCGTGCAGGGCGGTCAGGCCGTCGGACATCCGGACCTCACGGCGCACCTGCCGCACCCAGTAGTCGGCCGTGACCTCGACGGGCTCACCGGTGACCGTGGACACCATCGGGACGCGCGGCTTCGCGTACGCGACGCCCGAGGTGACGGCGGCGAACGCGTCGAGCATCCCGTCCATGCGGTGGGAGTGGAAGGCGTGGCTGACGACGAGCCGGCGCGTCTTGCGGCCGAGGGCGGCGAAGGAGGCGGCGACCTCCTCGACGGCCTCGACGTCGCCGGAGACGACCACGGCAAGGGGGCCGTTGACAGCGGCGATGCTCACCTCGTGCTCACGGCCCGCGATCAGCGCGGCCACCTCGTCCTGCGAGGCCTGGACGGCGGTCATCGCGCCACCGGACGGCAGCGCCTGCATGAGCCGGCCGCGCGCGGCGACCAGGGTGCAGGCGTCCGACAGGGTGAGGATCCCGGCGGCGTGGGCGGCGGCGAACTCGCCGATGGAGTGCCCGAGTACGGCGTCGGGGGCCAGGCCCCGGTGCTCCAGGAGGCGGTACAGCGCGACCTGGAGGGCGAAGAGAGCACACTGCGTGTTCTCGGTCCGGTCGAGCGCCTCGCCGTCGTGGAACATCACCTCGCGGATCGGCGGCATCCCGGGCACGGAGGCGCGGCAGGCGTCGAGTGCGGCGCAGACCGCGTCGAGCGCGGCGGCGAAGACCGGCTCGGCCTCGTACAGTTCGCGTCCCATGCCGACGCGCTGACTGCCCTGCCCGGTGAAGAGGTAGGCGAGGCCGTCGTCGGTACGTGCCGTGCCGAGGGCCAGCGCGGAGTGCGGTGCGCCGCGGCCGAGCGCGGTCAGCGCGGCGACGGCCTCCGCGCGGTCCTCGGCGGCGACGGCCGCGCGGTGGTCGAGGGCGGTACGGGTGGTGGCGAGGGCACGGCCGAGGTCGGCGGTCGACACCTCGTCGAGGGGGTCGAGGGCGTCGACGAGCGCGGTGGCCTGGGCGCGGAGCGCCGGTTCGGTGCGCCCGGACAGCACCCACAGCGGCGGGGCGCCGTCGTCCCCGGCACCGGTCTCCGGCGTGCGGGGCGCGGTGGGGGCTTCGGCGAGGATGATGTGGGCGTTGGTGCCGCTGATGCCGAAGGAGGAGACTCCGGCGCGTCGGACCCTGCCCTCGGTGGCGGGCCAGGGGCGTGGTTCGGTGAGGACTTCGACGCCGCCGTTGGCCCAGTCGACCAGCTCGGTCGGCTTGCTGACGTTGAGGGAGGCGGGGACCTCGGCGTGGCGGAGGGCCATGACCATTTTGATGATGCCGCCGACGCCTGCGGCGGCCTGTGCGTGTCCGAGGTTGGACTTGAGGGAGCCGAGCATGAGGGGCTGTCCGTCGCGCTCGCTGCCGTAGGTGGCGAGGAGGGCCTGTGCCTCGATGGGGTCACCGAGCACCGTGCCCGTACCGTGTGCCTCGACGGCGTCGACTCCGGAGAAGGTGACGCCGGCGTCCTGCACGGCGGCTCGGATCACGCGTTCCTGCGCGGGGCCGCTGGGGGCGGTGAGGCCGTTGGACGCGCCGTCCTGGTTGACGGCGGTACCGGCCACGACGGCGAGCACATGGTGTCCGAGCCGGCGGGCGTCCGAGAGGCGCTCCACGACGAGGACACCGACGCCTTCGGCCCAGGCCGTGCCGTCCGCGTCCGCAGAGAAGGACTTGCACCGGCCGTCGGTGGCGAGGCCCCGCTGCCGCGAGAACTCCACGAAGATCCCGGGCGTCGACATGACCGTCACACCGCCGGCGAGGGCGAGCGAGCACTCGCCCGACCGGATGGCCCGCACCGCGAGGTGCAGCGCCACGAGCGAGGACGAGCACGCCGTGTCGACCGTCAGGGCCGGGCCCTGGAGGCCGAGGGTGTAGGCGACGCGGCCGGAGGTGACGCTCGGCGTGGTCCCCGTCAGGCCGAACCCGGCGGCACCCGCACCCGCCTCGCCGAGCCGCGGACCGTACTCCTGGGCCATCACACCGGCGAACACGCCCGTCTGCGTCCCGCACAGCGAGTCCGGGGCGATGCCGGCCCGCTCCAGGGCCTCCCAGCACACCTCCAGGTAGGCACGCTGCTGCGGGTCCATCGCCAGCGCCTCGCGCGGCGAGATCCCGAACAGCTCGGCGTCGAACTCGGCGGCGCCTTCGAGGAATCCGCCGTTGCGGACGTACGTCGTCCCCACGTGGGCGGGGTCCGGGTGGTAGAGGCCGTCGAGGTCCCAGCCCCGGTCGGCCGGGAAGCCCGAGATGACGTCGCGCTGCTCGGCGACGACCCGCCAGAGCGCCTCGGGGGAGTCCACCCCGCCCGGGAACCGGCAGCCGATGCCGACGATCACGACGGGGTCGTCCTCGTCGGTACGGGACTCGGGCGCCGTCACGGCCTCGTGCGGGGCGTCGGCGAGCAGCGCCGCCAGCCGGGCGGGGCTGGGGTGGTCGTACACGATGGTCGTGGGCAGCTTGCGTCCGGTGGCGGTGACGAGCCGGTTGCGCAGCTCGACGACCATCGCCGAGTCGATGCCCAGCTCCTTGAACGTCCGCCGGGGCTCGACGTCGGCGACGGAGTCGTAACCGAGCACGGCGGCGGTGTGGGCCCGTACGAGCTCCAGGGCGGCCGGACCGGTCAGGGAGAGGCCCGGTTCGGCCTCGTGGGTGTCATCTGTGAGCGGGGCGGCCTGCGTCGGCGCGGCTGCGGGCGTCAGGGGCCGGGCGGCGTGGGGCTGTCCGGAGATCCAGTGACGGCGGCGCTGGAAGGCGTACGTCGGCAGCTCGGCGCGGCCGGTGCCGGCGGGCAGGACCGTGGACCAGTCCACCTCCGCGCCGTGGCAGAACGCCTCGCCGAACGCGAGCAGCAGGCGCTGCCGTCCGCCCTCGCCGCGGCGCAGGGTGCCGAGCGCGGCGACGGGCAGGTCGGCGGCCTCCGCGGTCTGCTGGACGGCGAGCGCCAGGACGGGGTGCGGGCTCATCTCGATGAACAGCTCGTGACCCGCGTCGAGCAGCGCGCGTACGACGGGCTCGAAGGCGACGGGCTCGCGCAGGTTGCGGTACCAGTAGTCGACGTCCAGCTCGGAACCGTCGAGGGCGGTGCCGGTGACGGTGGAGTGCAGCGGCACGGTCCCGGCGCGCGGTGCGATGCCGGCGAGTTCGGCGGGCAGCGTGTCGCGTACGGCGTCGACGTGCGGGCTGTGCGAGGCGTACGCGACCGGGACGCGCCGGGTCCGCACGTCCTCGCCGTACTGCGCGGCCAGGGCGTCGAGGGCGTCCCCGTCACCGGCCACCACGGTCATGCCGGGCGAGTTGACGGCGGCCACGCTCAGGCGCGGTGATCCGGCCAGGTCCTCGCGGACCCGGTCGGCGGGCAGCGACACGGTCAGCATGCCGCCGCCGCGGCCGGCGAGCGCGCCGAGAGCGGCGCTGCGTACGGCGATGAGCCGGGCGGCGTCGTCGAGGGACAACGCGCCGCTGACGGTGGCGGCGGCGATCTCGCCCTGCGAGTGGCCGACGACCGCGGCCGGTTCGACACCGGCCTCCCGCCACAGGGCGGCGAGTCCGACCATCACGGCCCACAGGGCGGGCTGCACGACGTCGTCGCGGTCCAGGTCCGGGGCACCCGGGGTCCCGCGGAGCACGTCGGTCAGGGACCAGTCGCGGTAGGGGCGGAGCGCCCGCTCGCAGTCCTCGACGACCCGGGCGAACACGGGGGAGCTGTCGAGGAGTCCGGCGGCCATGCCGGCCCACTGGGAGCCCTGGCCGGGGAAGACGAACACGGCCTCGCGGACGGTGCGGTGGCTGCTGCCCTCGACCGCGGCCGGGGTGACGCGGGCCTCGGCGACCGCGTCCAGGGCGGCGAGGAGCTCGTCACGGCCGGTGCCCGTGAGGACGGCGCGGTGGGTGAAGGCGGTGCGGTCGTGGGCGAGGGCGCGGGCGACCTCGGCGACGTCGGACTCCGGGTGCGCGGCGAGGTGTTCGCGCAGTCGGACGGCCTGGGCCCGGAGGGCCTTGTCGCCGCGTCCGGACAGCACCCAGGGGAGGGGATCGGCGTCGCCCGCGCGGTGTGCCGACTGCGGCTCGTCCTCTTCGGTCGAGGCGGTTTCTCCCCGCCATTCGCCGAGGACCAGATGGCAGTTCGTACCGCCCATTCCGACCGAGGTCACACCCGCGAGGAGCGGGCCGTCGGGATTCGGCCACGGCCCGGTTTCGGTGGCGGCGGCGAGGCGCAGATCCTCGAACGGGATCTGCGGATTGGGGGTCTGGTAGTTGAGCGTGGGAACGATTTCCCGCTCTTTGATGCAGAGGATCGTCTTGACGAGCCCCGCTATGCCCGCGGCCCCTTCGAGATGGCCGATGTTCGTCTTGACCGAGCCGAGCCGGAGAGGATTGTCCGGAGTGCGGGAGGAGGAGAATACGGCGCCCAGAGCAGAGGCTTCGATGGGATCGCCGACCCGGGTTCCCGACCCGTGTATTTCAATGTATTGCGCGTGTCCAAGAGGTAAACCGGAGTTTTCCCAGGCCCTGCGTATGACGTGTTCCTGGGCTTTTCCGTCAGGTGTGGGAAGGGTGTCGCTCGCGCCGTCGTTGCCGACGGCTCCACCGTGCAGCAGACAGTGGATGCGGTCCCCGTCGGCGATGGCCCGACCGAGGAGTTTCAGCGCGACCACACCGCCGCCCTCACCTCGCACATACCCGTTCGCCCGGGCGTCCAACGAGTAACATCGCCCGTCGGGCGAGAGGCTGCCGAAGGCCGCGAGGGCCTCGGTGCTCTCCGGCGCGAGGTTGAGGTTGATGCCGCCGGCCAGCGCCGTCACGGACTCGCCGCGGCGCAGGCTCTCGCAGGCCAGATGCACCGCGACCAGCGAAGACGACTGCGCGCTGTCGACCACCATGCTGGGGCCCTGGAGCCCGAGGGCGTAGGAGACCCGGTTCGCGATGATGCCCCGGTGCAGGCCCGTCACCGTGTGCGCGGAGGTGGCCCCGGGGCCCGCCGCGTGGGTGACGGCCGTGTAGTCGTCGGCGATCGCGCCGACGAAGACGCCGGTGGCGGTGCCGGCGAGCGTGGCCGGGACGATGCCGGCGTCCTCGAGCGCCTCCCAGGCGAGCTCCAGGGCGAGCCTCTGCTGCGGGTCCATCGCGGCGGCTTCACGCGGGGATATCCCGAAGAATTCGGCGTCGAAGGTGTCGACCTGGGGCAGAAAACCACCGGGGCGCGGCGAACCGTCCTCCCGGACACCGAGGTGCGCGCGATCCGCGGGCGGCTCCGCAATGGCGTCGCGGCCGTTCCTCAGAAGATTCCAGAATTCTGCCGGGCTCGCACCACCGGGAAAACGGCAGGAAAGCCCGACGACGGCGACGATCTGGTCATCTGCCGCCCCAATCTGGGCATGGCGGATCATAGTGTTCTGCTCCCCCCGTGAAGCACGATCAACGGCGTTGCCGACTCGGCGGCCCTGCCCGTCTCAATCTCGTTTCGGACCCTAGCACCGAGGCGGCGCTCCGTAAACCAATGGCCAGGGCGGCGAGTTGGTATGCAAAACGAATGTGACGGATAGTCCGGGGGGCTCTTGCGCAGGCTCGCGTGAGACAGTCGTCTCACGCTGGTGAAGGGGTATGGCCGAGGCCTCCGGACCCGGTGAAACCACCCTCCTTGACGCTTTTCGGGAGGGTGGAATTCAGGCCGGGGCAGGAGGCCGGAAGGCCGGGGACGGGTCAGTCGTGCTTCGCCGCCGGGTGTGCCTTGGTGAGGGTGCAGACGCCGTCCACGCACTCGCGCTCCAGACGGCCCCGGGAGATCGTCTGCACCAGGCCGACCATCCAGCAGGTGGGGCAGCCCTTGAAGGCGATCAGTGCCAGCGGGGCCGCGAGCAGGGTGGCCGGGCCGGCGACGGGCACCATGGCGATCGAGCCGATGATCAGCCCGAAGCCGATGACGCCGCGCGCCAGGTGGCGCGGGACGGACTTGCTCGCGAAGTTCGGCGCCGCGGACGGTGCGGCCACCCGGGTCGCGGACGGCGCGATCACCGGGGACTGCACGCCCTCGGGGGGCTTCACGATGTTCACGGTCTTCATGGTCGTGAGTCTCCTTCGACTGGTCGGTCGATGGCCTGATCTGGTGCCTGGTCGGTCGCTTCCAGCGCGTGACGCAGCGCCGCGCGTGCCCGGTGCAGCCGCGACTTCATGGCCGCGGTGCTCAGACCGAGCGTGTGGGCGACGGTCTTGCCGGGCAGGCCCTGGACGTCGCGCATGATCAGGACCTGTCGCTGGTCACGGGGAAGGGCGCTGACCGCGGCCGCGATCCGCTCCACCTCAAGGCGGTACAGCACCGCCTCCTCGGCGGACGGCTCCGCACTCGCCTCCGGTTCGGCCAGTACTTCGTCACGTCGGGCGACGAGCAGCCGCACCTGCCGGAGACACTCGTTGCGCACGATCCGGAACATCCAGGAGGCGAGCGCGCCGGTGGCCCGCAGGGTGCCGATCTTCCGGTACAGGATGATCAGCGCCTCTTGTGCCGCGTCCTCCGCGTCCTGCGGCGAGGCGCACAGCGATATGGCGAACTTGCGCACATGCGGCTGCGATTCCATGACGACGGTGGTGAGCGACGTGACGTCGCCGTCCTGAGCGGCCTTGATCAGTCGCTCGTCAGGCCAGGGGAAGCGTTGATTCATGCGCTACTCATACCGGAAGGCGCCCCGCGCGCAGGCGCTGGTCAGCTTCGGCTCTTGTTGAAGCGCCGCATCAGGTGCCAGCTGCACGCACCCACGAGCACCACGCCGACGACGATGAGGGCAGTGACCATAATTGCTGTTTCCTCCCGGTTCGGACCGGCCCGTTCGGCCGGTACACACATAAGAGACGGGGAGGTCCCGAGAGGATTCACCTCGCGCCGAAGTTTTTTTCGAACCGGTCCGAGGCCCCCGGGCCGACGGCCGTGGAAGGGCCGTCCACCCGCCCCGGAGCAGGTCGCCGGCCGCCGGGGTCGGCAGGGCGCTCTTACCCACGAGCCGCCCCGCCCCCTAGCGTCGCCCTGTGACCAAGATGCTGAACTCCCGGGCGGAGCAGGCCGGTTCGCGGCCGCCGTTGGTGACGCGGCCGTTGCTGCTGCGTTTCGTCTCGATCATCGGCGCCTCGACGAGCTTCTATCTGCTCCTGTCGGTCGTCCCCCTCTACGCCGAGGAATCCGGCGGGGGCCACGGCGATGCCGCCGGGCTCGCCACGGGCGCCCTGATGCTCGCCACCGTCGGCGGCGAGCTGGCCACTCCGCGGCTCGTCGCCCGCTTCGGCTACCGCCTCGTGCTGGGGGCGGGACTCGTCCTCCTCGGGGCGCCGGCCTTCGCTCTCTCCGTCGCCGGGAGCCCCGTCTGGATCACGGCGGTCTGTGTCCTGCGCGGTCTGGGCTTCGCCTTCACCGTCGTCGCGGGCGGTGCCCTCACGGCCGCGCTCATACCGGCCGAACGCCGGGGCGAGGGCCTCGCGATCGTCGGCATCGTGTCCGGAATCCCGTCCCTGGTGGCGCTGCCGCTGGGCGTGTGGCTCGCGGCGCACGTGGGGTACGGGCCGGTCTTCGCCGCCGGAGCCGTCGCCGCCCTTGTCGCCGTCGTCTCGGTGCCGGGACTGCCGGACCGCGAACCCACCTCGGAGCGGGTGATCGGGGTGACGGCCGGGTTGAGGACGGCCGCGCTGTCCCGGCCCGCCGTCGTCTTCGCGGCGACCGCCCTCGCCGCCGGAATCCTCGTCACGTTCCTCCCGCTCGCCGTTCCCGCGGCCTCCGCGGGTGTCGTCGCCACGGCCCTGTTCGCCCAGTCCGCGGCGGCGACGGCGGCCCGCTGGGTGGCCGGACGGCACGGCGACCGGCACGGTCCCGCCGTACTCCTGATGCCCGGCCTCGCCCTCGCGGCCGGGGGAACGCTGCTCACCGCCCTGACCCGCAGTCCGGTCGCCGTCGTCATCGGCGTCACCCTGTTCGGGATCGGCTTCGGCATCACCCAGAACGCCACCCTGACCCTGATGTACGCGCGGGTGCCCACCTCCGGTTACGGAACCGTCAGCGCCCTGTGGAACGTGGCCTTCGACGCGGGCATGGGCGTCGGGGCCGTCGGCTTCGGGTTCCTCGCGGCCCGCACCGGCTACCCGTGGGCCTTCGCCCTCACCGCCGCCCTGATGCTCACGGCCCTCGTCCCGGCCTGGCGCGACCGCCGGACGGAGCGCTCGGCTCAGGCCCTGGGGGAGGACGCGTCGAGCGGCCGGTGACGCACGCCCATCGGGGCCGGCGCCCTCACATGTGCGGCTGGCCGTAGTACCGGGCGAACTGCTCCAGATAGGTCGGCTCGTCGGAGTACTTCGCCTCGTCGAAGTCCGGGGCGTCCTTGATCTGGTCCTTCGTGCGGTCGACGTACACCTTCTCCTCGGCGGTGTCGATCAGCTCGATGGTCCCGGCGGGGAGGAGGACCCGTCTGCCGAAGATCCAGATCCCCACGTCGACGACCAGATACGAGGAGCCGACGTCCTCGGTGTGCCGGTCGATCTTCCCGATCGCGCCGTCCGTCGCCTCGACCTTGTAGCCGACGAGATCGACGCCCTGCCGGTACCCGGTGCTCGGGCGGTAGTTCCAGATGTCGAACTCACTCATGGCGTCCCCTCTCCGTCTCCATGGTCTCGTGGGCCGCCCGCGCACGCACGTCGTCACCCGCGGTGACCCGAACAGGTGAGGCCCGTGTCCATTCGGCTCCCGCCCCTTGCCGAGACCGTCCGCACCGGCAGGCTGAGGGTGTGAGAGTGCCCCTGCTCCTCGGAGTGACGACGGCCCTGGTCGCCGCCCTGTCCGGCTGCGGCGCGCCGCAGGCGCGCGTGGACGGGGCGACGGACGCGGGCCGGTTCTTCGAGGAATCCCTCGCCGCCGGAAACTTCGGCGTCGCCTGCGGCCTGCTCGCCCGGGAGAGCCGCGAGCAGCTCGAAGAGGGGGAGAAGAAGCCGTGCGCGGAGGCGCTGCCCTCGCAGGAGCTGCCGCGCGGCGGCGCCGTGCGGAGCGTGGACGTCTACGGCCGGCAGGCGCTGCTCCGCCTCCGCGGCGACGTCCTGTTCCTCTCGCAGTTCGACGAGGGGTGGCGGGTGACCGCCGCCGGATGCGCGCCCGGAACGGGCGACACGCCGTACAGCTGCGTACTGAAGGGGGCGTGACGTGCGGGCGCTGTTCGTCGTGTGCGTGGTGACCGTGGTGGGCGGACTCGCCTACTTCAGCGTGATCGGAGCGATGCACCGGTGACGGACGACCGGGCCCCGAAGGGCGGATTCTGGCGGTCGAACAGCCTCACCCTCGGTTTCGGGCTGGCGTTCCTGGTCGTCCTGGGCGCCCAGGCGGTCGCCGGCCGTGCGGAGTTCAACGAGCAGCTCGCCGTCGAGGGACTGCAGCAGATCGGCTTCGGCGAGTACCTGATGTCCTCGGACTTCGCCGTCGACGTCACCGAGAACTGGCAGTCGGAGTTCCTCCAGTTCTTCCTGTACATCTTCGGCACGGTCTACCTGCTCCAGCGCGGTTCCCCGGAGTCCAAGGAGCTGCACAAGGCGGGCACGGAGAGCGAGCGCGAACAGCGCATGGGTGACCACGCCCGGCCGGACTCGCCCCGCTGGGCCGGTACGAAGGACTGGCGGCAGGCGGTGTACTCCCGGTCCCTCGGCCTCGTCATGGCCGTCTTCTTCCTGCTGTCCTGGCTGGCGCAGTCGATCTCCGGCGCCGCCGCCTTCAACGAGCTGCGGCTGCGGCAGCTCCAGGCCCCCGTGCCCTGGCACGCGTACCTCGGCTCCGCCGACTTCTGGAACCGGTCCCTGCAGAACTGGCAGTCGGAGCTCCTGGCCGTGGCGGCGATGGCGATCCTCTCCGTCTATCTGCGCCAGCGCGGCTCCCCCGAGTCCAAGCCCGTGGGGGCCGCGCACGAGGCCACCGGCGTCGAGGGCTGACGCCGGTGCCGGGCGGACCCGCTGGTTGCCGGACCGGCGCGGTTCTACCGTGGAGGGATGGTCTCCCGTCCCGCCGGGCGTCGGTCCCGGGCCGGGCGGACGCTCGACGCGATCCGCCGGGTCGGGTCCGGGCGGATGCTCCGGGGGATGCGCCGGGTCCGGGCCGGACACCGGTGGGCGCCGGTCAAGGAGCTCGGCCTCTGGCAGCGTGCGCTGGGGTTCGCGGCGCTCTCCTTCCTCACCCTGGTGCCGCTCCTGATCGTCGTGTCGGCGGCGGGCGCGGGCAGCGGGAAGGGGTTCGCGCAGTGGCTCGGTGACGGCATCGGGGTCTCCGAGGCGGCCAGGGCCGAGATCGAGCGGCTCTTCGCGCTGCCGGGCCAGGTGCGGCGGACCACGACCGCCTTCGGCCTCGCCCTGCTCGCCGCCTTCGGCCTGACGTTCGGGACGGTGGTGCAGAGCGGATACGAGAAGGTCTGGGACCTCCCGCCGGCCCTGCTGTGGGCCCGGTGGCGGCATGTGCTCTGGCTCGCCGTGCTGATCGGGCTCCTCTACATGTTCGCGGTCTCCTCGTTCTGGCAGGGGACTCCGGCCCGCGGGCTCGCCACCGCGCTCACCGGCACCCTGTTCTTCTGGTGGTCGCAGCGCCTGCTGCTCGGCGGCCGCATCGCCTGGCTCGCCCTGCTGCCCGGGGCGATGTGCACCACGCTCGGGCTGCTCGGGCTGCGGATCTTCTCCCGGCTCGTCTTCTCCCCGCTGATCGCGTCCAGCGCCGTCACCTACGGCCCGTTCGGCGCGTTCCTCGTCATCCAGACCTGGCTCGTGGCCGTGGGCGTCGTCGTGTTCGGCGGCGCGCTCACCGGACGTCTGATCGACGAGGAGTTTCCGCGCGCGACGCGCGCGTGGAGGCGGCGCGGGCGGCCCCCGGGGTCACCGCCTCCGGCGTGACGGGGGTGTGCGGAGTCAAGCTGCGTCGTGGTAACTCCCGTACGTGCACGGGTGGTTGACGAAAGGTCTGGACCAACTTACGGTCTGCTGGAGCGCGCGCCATGCCCAGGACCACCCCCCACGTCCCCAGGAGCACGCATGCCAGGCCCCCGGATCACCCGTGTCCTCGGAGCGGGGCTCGCCACCCTGCTCGCCGCCGCCGTCCTCGCGGGCCCCGCCGCCGCCGAGGACGCGAAGCAGTCCCCGTCCGCGGCCGAGGACGCGAAGCAGTCCCCGTCCGAGGCCGAGGACGCGAAGCAGTCCCCGTCCGCCGCCGCTGACACCTGCGCCCTCAAGCCGAAGCCCGCCGGGAAGGTGCTCCAGGGGTACTGGGAGAACTGGGACGGCTCGGTCAACGGCGTCCATCCGCCCTTCGGCTGGGCGCCCATCGACGACGCGCGCTTCGCGGCGCACGGTTACAACGTGATCAACGCCGCCTTCCCCGTCATCCGCTCCGACGGGACGGTGCTGTGGGAGGACGGCATGGACAGCACCGTCCGCGTCGCCACCCCGGCGGAGATGTGCCGCGCCAAGGCCGCCGGGGCGACGATCCTGATGTCGATCGGGGGCGCCGCCGCCGGGATCGACCTGAGCTCCCGCGCCGTCGCCGACCGGTTCGTCGAGACCGTCGTGCCGATCCTGCGGAAGTACAACTTCGACGGCATCGACATCGACATCGAGACCGGCCTCGTCGGCAGCGGCAGCATCGGCACCCTCTCCACCTCGCAGGCCAACCTCGTGCACATCATCGACGGGGTCCTCGCCCGCATGCCCGCCGGCTTCGGCCTGACGATGGCGCCGGAGACCGCGTACGTCACCGGCGGCAGCGTGGCGTACGGGTCGATCTGGGGCGCGTACCTGCCGATCGTCAAGAAGTACGCGGACAACGGGCGCCTGTGGTGGCTGAACATGCAGTACTACAACGGCAGCATGTACGGCTGCTCCGGCGACTCCTACTCCGCCGGCACCGTCGCCGGGTTCGTCGCCCAGACCGACTGCCTGAACCGCGGGCTCGTGATCCAGGGCACCACCGTCAAGGTCCCGTACGACAAGCAGGTCCCCGGCCTCCCCGCGCAGCCCGGCGCCGGTGGCGGGTACATGGCGCCGTCGGCCGTCGCCCAGGCCTGGAACCACTACGGCGGCTCGCTCAAGGGCCTGATGACCTGGTCGGCCAACTGGGACGGCTCGAAGAACTGGACCTTCGGCGACAACGTCAAGGCGCTCCAAGGGCGATGACCCCCGCCGACCCCTCGCCTGTTACCCACCGGTAGGCAATGATGGTGGGCGACCATCCACACGGCCGGGGGCTGACGGTGACGACGTACGACGAGAAGACCAGGGTGCACGCCTTCCGGGACGACGCCCTGGGAGAGCACGACGCCGTCGGGCTCGCCGCGGCCATCCGCCGCGGCGAGGTCGGCGCCGCCGAGGCCGCCCGGGACGCGGCCGAGCGGGTGCGGGCCGTCGAGGAACGGCTCCACGCCGTCCAGGTGCACGCCGCATCCCCGGCGCCCGCCACCGCGCCCGGCGGCGCCTTCGCGGGCGTCCCGACCTTCGTCAAGGACAACACCGACCACCAGGGGCTGCCCACCGGCCACGGCAGCGCGGCCTTCACACCGAGGGCCGCGCGACGGCACGCGCCCTTCACCGGGCAGTTCCTGAGCACCGGCGTCACCGTGCTCGGCAAGACCCGGCTGCCCGAGTTCGGCTTCAGCCCCACCACGGAGTACGAGAACGCCGAACCCGTCCGCAACCCCTGGAACACCGGCCACTCCGCCGGCGGCTCCTCGGGCGGCAGCGCCGCGCTCGTCGCCGCCGGCGCGGTCCCGATCGCCCACGCCAACGACGGCGGCGGATCCATCCGGATCCCCGCCGCCTGCTGCGGGCTCGTCGGCCTCAAGCCGACCCGCGGCCGGGTCGTCCCGAACGACCAGAGCCGCCGGCTGCCCCTGGACCTCGTCGTCGACGGGATCGTGAGCCGCTCCGTACGCGACACCGCCGCGTTCCTCGCCGCCGCCGAGACCCACTGGCGCAACCCGAAGCTGCCGCCGGTCGGCCTGGTCGAAGGGCCCTCAGGACGGCGCCTCCGCATCGGACTCCTCCTCGACTCGCCGAACGGCGTCGCCTCCGACACCGCCACCCGCGAGGCCGTCACGGAGACGGCGACGCGGCTCGAACGGCTCGGCCACACCGTGGAACCGGTCGAGATGGCCATCGACCCGCGCTTCACCGAGGACTTCCTCACCTACTGGGGGATGCTGTCGTTCCTCCTCGGCGCCACCGGCCGGACCTTCGGCCCGGACTTCGACCGGCACCGCATGGACGGCCTCAGCCGCGGACTGCGCGCGACCTACCTGGAGAACTGGCGGGGCACCCCGGGTGTGCTGCGGCGGCTGAAGCGGACGAAGGTGGCGTACGCGGCGGCCTTCCGCGGACTCGACCTGCTGCTCACCCCGGTCCTCGCCCACCCCGCCCCGCCGATCGGCCACCTCGCCCCGACGGTCCCGTACCCGACGCTGATCGAGCGGATCCTCCAGTACGTGGCGTTCACCCCCGTCGACAACGTCGTCGGCACCCCGTCGATCTCCCTGCCCAGCACCCGGGCGACGGACGAGGGACTGCCCGTCGGCGTCATGTTCTCCGGCCGCCCCGGAGGCGAACGGACCCTCCTGGACGTGGCGTTCACCCTGGAGGCGGACCGGCCGTTCCGCCGGATCCAGGACGCGTGACCGTGCGGTGAAGCCGGCGGGTTGAGGCAACAGGTCGAATTCCGGTCCGCCGGCCGAGTGCGCCGCACCGGCCGGGGGCGGGACGTCCTCTAGCCTCGGCCGGGACCACCGACCCGTCACGGAAGGGGAGGCTCGTGCCCTCTCGGCTCAACCCGTACATCACCTTCGACGGCGACGCCCGCCAGGCCATGGAGTTCTACAAGGAGGTCTTCGGCGGCACCCTCGCGCTCAACACCTACGGCGCCTCCTTCGGCGACAAGGACGCCGGAGACAACGCCGACAAGATCATGCACTCCATGCTGGAGACCGACAGCGGCTTCACCCTCATGGCCGGGGACGTCCCCCCGGGCATGCCGCACCAGCCCGGCACCAACATCTCCGTCAGCGTCAGCGGCGAGGACGACGGCGAACTCCGCGGCTACTGGGAGCAGCTCTCCGGCTCCGGCACGGTCTCCGTCCCGCTGGAGAAGCAGATGTGGGGCGACGTCTTCGGCATGTGCACGGACCGCTTCGGCATCACCTGGATGGTCAACATCACCAGCCCGGACAAGGACTAACCGGCGACCCGTTCGGCGAGGCGCGCCATGGCCCGCTCCAGTTCACGGCGCGCCCCGAACGGCACGAGCGCGGCCCGCCCCGGGACACGGACGCCGCCGGTCAGCGCCACCCGGGTCCCCTCGCCCTCCTCGACCGCGGCCATCCCGATGACCAGGAACCGGCTCTGCAGCCAGCACCAGCCCGGCCGCAGCACCCCGTGGAACCTGGCCCGCAGACCGTAGCGGCTGCGGGCCAGGGCCTCCACCCGTTCACCGTCACGGCGCAGCACCCGCACCGAGCGCATGTCGGGCTGGAACTCCCCGAAGCCGCCCTCCAGATCGCCCATGACCCCCCACACCACGTCCAGCGGCGCGGGCAGCACCCGCTCCACGATCCGGGCGCCCCGGACCCCGGCGCCCATCACCCGCAGCCGGCGCACCTCGTCGATCGCCAAACCGTCCCTCACGCGGACCACGCCCTTCGGAAGCTCTGCCGTGCCCGGTGCAACCGGGACTTCGCGGTGCCGGCCGGCACCCCGAGGAGCGCCGCAGCGGCCTCCTCGTCCATCCCCTCGACGTCCCGCAGCACAAGCACCGCCCGGTGCGCCGGCGACAGCCGGGCCAGGACGTCGCCGATGTCCGCGGCCAGCTGCGGATCGCCCCGCTCCGGCACGTCGGGCAGCTCCGCCGGCCGCGCCCGCGCCGCCCGCCGGGCGACCCGGACCGCCTCCCGCACGGCGATCGCCCGCACCCACCCGTACAGCGCCTCGGGCTCCCGCAGCGACCGCAGCGAGGTGAAGACGGCGACCAGGGCCTCCTGGGCGGCGTCCGGCCCGTCGTCGAGGGCGATGGGCCCGCAGATCCGGGAGATGTACGGGGTGAGGTGGTCGAGCAGGTCGTGCAGGGCCAGGGTGTCGCCCCGCCGGGCGGCCCGGACGAGCGCGACACCCCGGTCGACGGGACCGCCGGCCTCAGCGGGCGGCACGCAGGGCCGTCCAGCCGAAGACGAGGCTCAGCGGGGTGTAGAGCAGCGCGTTCAGCCAGGGGAACGCCGCCCCCGAGCCGTCCCGGCCCACCACGATCCACACGAGACCGGCCGCCCCGCGCAGCAGCATCCCGCCGGCCACGGCGTACGTGACGAGACGCGGGATCCGACGGCCGCGGCCCCCACCGGCCTGGGCGGCCACGGCGACCGCGGCGGCGCCTTCGACCACCGCGAGCGGCAGCACCACCGCGGGCCCGAAGGACACGACGCTGCCGAGCACGGCGAGCGACAACCCCCGCTCGTCGGCGGCGGGCCAGGTCAGCCCCGTCGCCCAGTAGACGTGCACCAGCGCGAGCACGGCGAGCAGCATTGCGACGGCACGCCCGCCGCCGGCCGCACGAGGCCGCTCGATGTCGATGACCGCCATGGGGTCCCTCCGTATCGGGTTCGAGGTCGAGAGCGCGTCGGGCGCCCGGGGCGCCGACACCTGAAGGAGGACCCGCACGCCCCGAACGTTCCGTGTGATCCGGGTCACGTCGGCTCCGGGGGGTGCCTATCCGATGTCGACCACCCGGGCCCACTCCGGCGGCCCGGCCGGCACATGGTCGGGGTCGTCCTCGTCCCAGGAACGGAACCGTCGGGCCCGCGGGAACAGACCCACCACCGTCCGGCAGGGCGGCCGCGTGGCCGGCCACGGCGTCTGACCGTCGGTCAGCACCACGAGCACGTCCGGCCGCGGACGGGCCCGCAGGGCCGCGGCGAAACCGGTCCGCAGATCCGTACCGCCACCGCCCAGGAGCGGGATGCCCTCGGCGCGGCACAACGGATGGACGATCCGCGCCGCCGCGTCGCACGGCAGCACGGTGACCAGATCGCGACGGCCGCCCACCGCCCGGGAGATCGCCGTGACCTCCAGGAGCGCGCTGCCCAGTTCGGCGTCGCTGACCGAACCCGAGGTGTCGATGACGACGGAGACCCGGGGCGGGCTGCGCCGCAGGCTGGGCAGCACCGCGCCGGGCACGGAGGCGGAGCGCCGCGACGGCCGCCCGTACGAGTAGTCGTCGCCGGCGCCGGAACCGTACGCCGCCGACCTGACCGCCGCCCCCAGCAACTCCCGCCACGCCTGCGGCGGATGGAACGCCTCCTCCGCCCACCGCCGCCAGCCCTTCGACGTGTTCCCCGGCCTTCCGGTGATCGCCCGGGCCACCCGGAACCGTACGGCGTCCTGCTCCTGGGCGCTCAGTCCGTGGGCACCGTCCGCCCCGAGATCCCAGGCCCGTTCCAGGCCGTCGGCTCCGCTGCCGCAGTCCAGCCAGCCCGCGTCCCTCGTCCGCAGGCCGAGCTGGAACTGCCGCAGATAGTCCTCCATGAGCTCCCCCTCGGTCAGCCCAAGAAGCTTCGGATGAACCGCCCCTTCGGGCATCGGCAGCCCGTCGCCGAACACGTCGTCGTTGATCTCGCAGTCCGCCGCGATGTTCATCCGCAGCCGCTCGCCCGACCCCGTGAGACCGCGCTCCCGCGCCACCCGGTCGCTCCGCCCGTGATGGTCGCGGAGCAGATGCGTCACCTCGTGCACCCACACCCCGGCCAGCTCCTCCACCGGGGTCCGGTCGACGAACGCCGGTGAGACGTAACAGCGCCAGTGGCGGTCCACGGCCATGGTCGGCACCTCCCGCGACTCCACGGTGTGCAGCGCGAACAGCGCGGTCGCCAGATACGGCCGGACGCGCACGGCGTGCAGACGGGCGGCGTACAGCTTCTCCAGGTCCAGCACGCCCTTCGGTACCGCTCCGGCCGCCCTCATCGCCCCGCCCCCGCGCCCGCCTTCACACGGTCGCCCGCCCGGTCCGCGCGCCGCGAGAGGGACACGACGCCGGCCAGCCGCTCGATCGACTCCGGAACGTCCCAGTCCTCCCGGCGCAGCCCCGCGAGCGTCGTCGCCGGCACGACCACCAGATCCGGCGCCCCGGACTCCAGCGCCCGGACGAGCAGCGTCCACGCCGCATCCCAGCGGGACTTCTCCGGGCGACGGCCGACCGCCTCCACGACCCCCTCCAACGCCGCCTGACGACGGTCCCCGCGCTCGGGCAGCTCGGCCCCCTCGGGATCGGCGAGGAGCAGTTCGGGATCCGGGAGGTCCATCCGGTCCAGCCAGGCCAGGAGTTCGAGCCCCGGGCCGTCCCCGACGACCCCCCTGACCAGCTGGGAGAGCACGTCCCGCGCGACACCGGCGGCGGTCGCGAAGGCGATCAGCCGCAGCGCCATCTCCCAGCTCCGGGGCGAGGGCCAGGGACCGCCCCGCAGCGCCTCACCACTGGGCAGCCGGTGCACGAGCGCCGGACGGGCGGTCAGCAGCCCGCAGACCGCCCGCCGGGCGACCTCCACGGCTTCCGGCAGCTTCTCCGGGTCGAGCCGGGGGAGCGTGGCGCGCGGCCAGACGCCCCCGAGGCCGCGGACCACGACCTCGGCGTCGTGGGTCCACCGCAGATGGACGAAACGGTTGGCGAGCGGCGGGCTCAGCTCCCAGCCGTCGGCGGCCGAGGACCGGGGATTGGCGGCGGCGACGATCCGCACCTCGGGCGGGAGGACCAGCGTCCCGACCCGCCGCTCCAGGACGAGACGGAGCAGGGCCGCCTGGACGGCCGGGGGAGCGGTGGACAGCTCGTCCAGGAACAGCAGGCCCCGGCCGGCCCGCACCAGACGCACGGCCCACTCCGGCGGGGCCATCGGCACGCCCTGCGCCGCGGGGTCGTCGCCGACGACGGGCAGACCGGAGAAGTCGGTGGGCTCGTGCACGCTCGCGATGACCGTGGTCAGCGGCAGGTCGAGCGCGGCGGCGAGCTGGGTCAGCGCGGCGGTCTTGCCGATGCCCGGCTCACCCCACAGGAGTACGGGCAGGTCGGCGGCGACCGCCAGGGTCAGCGCCTCCAGCTGGGGGTCGGGCCGGGGCTCGGTGGTGGTGTCGCGCAGCAGGGACAACAGGGCGCCGGCGGCATCGAGTCCGGTGGACGAGGCCGCGGTGGAGGACATGGGTGTGGGCATGGGAGATCACCTGAGGAAGGAGAGGAGGGAGACGAGGTCTCCGTCAGCGGGACGCGGAAGAGGAGAGGGCGGCGGAGGTGGCGTGGCGCGGACGCGCGCCACGCGTGCGCGTGCGGCGGCTGTCGGGACGCGTTCTGCGGGCGGGTGGGGGAGAGGGCGCGAGCTCCCGGCCGGGCGCGGGCCCGAACAGCCCGGCCCGGTAGAGCCCGTAGGTGACGCGCTGCCGCGCCGCCGCCTCCAGCGCGTCCCGGAGGGCGCCGTCGCGCAGCAGTGCGGCGGGACCGAGCAGGCCCTCGACGACGGCCAGCGCCCCGGCGATGTCACCGTGGTCGAGCCGCTCGCGGACACCGGTGAGGCAGTCCGGACGCCGGTGCGCCTCGTCGACGGCCCGTACGCAGGGGAGCGCCGTGCCGGTGAGCGCGACGAGGAGTTCCTCGCGCCGGAGTTCGGCCGGGTCGTGGTCGAGCGGAGTCAGGACGCCGTCGACCAGGCCGATCCGATGCCGGGCACCCCGGCACTCCACCAGGCGCGGTTCGCCCGCCCGGTCGGGCGGCCGCGGCGGACCGCTCGGTCGGTGGCCGGGCACGAGCGCGGCGGCGACCAGCGGGTGCAGCTGCCCGGCCTCGACGAGACCGGCCCGCAGCAGGTGCAGATCGGGCAGCAGCCAGGTGGCCGCGTCCGGCAGGACGGGCGCCGCGGCGGAGGTGCGCCGGGCGGGTGCGGTCCGCGGGGCGGCCCGGTACGGCGCGGAGGAGGGGGGAGCGGACGGGTCGGCGTGCAGAACCAGCCGGTGCCCCTTGCCCAGGCGTACGGCCACGGGGCCCGCCGGCCGGCCCTCGGCGCGCAGCAGGATCGCGGCCTCGTCGGTCCACCGGTGCACGGCACAGTGCAGCCCGCCCTGCGGCAGGTCGGGATCCTGCGCGGGAGGGGCGGCGGGCGGCCGGTCGGCCCCGGAGCGTGTCCGCAGTTCACCGGCCCGGCTCGCATCCCAGAGATGGCGGTGCAGGTCGAGCCGGAACCGGGGATGCGGATGGGGGTGTGGCGGGAAGTGCGCGGGACCGGTGCCGGAGGACGGGTCCCAGAGCGCAAGGCTGATCCGCTGCCCGGAGTCCGCCCAGGCGGGCGCGGTCCGCGCCACCAGGTGCGGGGGGCGCGCCCCGTCACGTCCTCCGGTGCCGTACCGGGCCAGCGCGACGGTGAGGCCCGGGCGAAGCAGCCCGTCGGGCGCGATCCGCGGCATGTGCCAGCGCAGCAGGTCCGGGGCGAGCAGACGGAGATCGGCCCGCACGCGGGCCGCGAGCTCCGTGCCGTGACGGCGTGCCAGGGCACGGAGGTCGAGATCGACGTCGATGTGGGCGGCGGCGCAGGCGCCCGCCCAGTCACCGGCCCGACGTCGGGTGGTCGCGGTCTCGATCATGGAGGGCGGCACGGCGAACTCGCGCACGCGCAGCCAGCGGGAGAGGCGGGAATCCTCGTACGCGGAGGGAGTGGTCATCAGCACTCACCTTGCGCGGACGGGACCCCCGATCTGTGAAGGAGGTGAGTCGTCATCGCGATCATCGTACGGCCTCCCGCCGGTGGCGGCACGGGATTTTTCGCGCGGGGGGGGGCGGGGCGCCTACCGGTCGGCGGCGGACGGTGCGGGGGAGCCCGTGGCGGCCAGGCCGTCGCGGGCGCGCTCGTACTGCTGGGGGTGGTCGCCGGCGTCGGGCAGGGAGAGCGCCGTCGCGAACTCCTGATGGGCCTCCGCGCGACGGCCCGCCGCCGCGTAGGTGCTGCCGAGGCGGATGCGGACCTCCATCTCCAGCCAGGTGCTGGTGTGTTCGGTCAGGGTGGACAGGGCCTCGTGATGGGTGTCGACGGCCGTGCGCAGCTCGCCCCGGGCGTGTTCGGCGGTGGCCAGGCGGGACAGGGCCGAGGCGTGCAGCGGCGCGTCGTCGGCCTCGCGGGCGAGCTCGGCCGCCCGGCGCAGCAGGTCGGCGGCCTCCCCGGCGCGGCCCAGGGCCAGTTGGGCCTCGGCGACGAAGCACAGGGTGCTGCTGATCGTACGGGGCCGGCCGTGCTTCTCCGCGAGCGCGAGCGCCGCGAGGAAGAGCTCAAGGGCGTCCTCGTGACGGCCCTGTTGGTGGTGGATCGCGCCGAGGTTGCAGGTCACCACGTTGGTCAGCCAGTCGTCGCCGTGTCCCGCCGCCAGTTCCACCGCCTCCTCCAGGTGGGCGGTTCCCTCCGCGACGCGGCCCTGCGTCCACGCGCAGACGCCGATGCCCGCGACGGCCCGCGCCCGGTCCCGTACGCCGGTGCTGCTGTGCAGCGCCTCCGTGAACCAGGAGTGCGCCTGCCGGAACCGTCCCCGGTGGACGTCGACGACCCCCAGGCAGGTGCGGAGCGAGGACGCCATCCGCCGGTCGGTGGCCCGGTCGGCACAGGGCAGGGCGAGTTCGAGGGCCGCCCGGGCCTCGTGGGGGTGGCCGCGCCGGAGCAGATGGTCCACCAGGGCCTCCGCGATCCAGCAGGCGTGGTCGAACTCCCCGGCGGCGGCCGCGTACGCCACCACGTCGACCAGCTCCCCGCCCGCCGCGTCCAGCCACGCCGACGCCTCCCGCCGGCCGGCGAACGGAGCGCCGGCGGTGTCGGGGCCCGTCGGGAACGCGTCAGGACCCCAGTCGCCCGCGAGCCGGCCCGCCACCGTGTAGAGGCTCAGGACGGCCGCGCGGTCCGCGGCCGCCTCCCCGGGCGCCGCGGCGGCGAGCTGCCGGGCGTGGGCCCGGACGAGGTCGTGCAGCCGGTAGCGGCCCGGATGCGGCTCCTGGAGCAGGCTCGCGTCGACCAGCTCCTCCAGGACCGCCTCGGCGTGCGCACGCGGACGGCCCAGCGCGGCGGCCGGACCGAGCCCGTCGAAACGGACCGTCGGGAGGACACCCAACACCCGGAATCCTCGGCGCAGTTCGGGTTCGAGCCGGTCGTACGAGAGCCGGAAGGCGGCCTCCACGCTGCGGTCCTCCGCCCGCAGCTCACCGAGGCCGCCCGCGTCGTCGGACATCCGGCCCGCCAGGAACGACAGGGTCCAGGACGGGCGGCTCTGCAGCCGGGCGCTCACGATCCGCAGCGCCAGCGGCAGACCGCCGCAGCGCCGGGCCAGCTCCGCGGCCGCCTCGGGCTCGCGGTCCGCTCGCGACTCCCCGAGGAGCGCGCGCAGCAGGCCGACCCCGTCGCCCGAGCCCAGGGGCTCCACCGTGAGCCGCGTCTCGGCGTCGAGGCCGGGCAGCCGCCGGCGGCCCGCGACGAGCACCCGGCTCCCCGGCCCGGCGGGCAGCAGCGGCCGGACCTGCTCGGCGCTCCGCGCGCCGTCCACGACGAGCAGCAGCCGCAGCCCGCTCGTGGCCGCCCGCCAGGCCGTCACCAGGTCCTCGAGACCGTCCGCGTCATCCTTCGCGGCGGGGAGTTCCTCGGCCGCGCCCCGGACCGTGCGGAGCAGCCGGCGCAGGGCCCGGTGCGGGTCGTCGGCGCCGTGCGCCTCCAGGTCCACGAACAGACACCCGACGGGGTGCTCGCCGGAGAGCGCCCAGGCGGCGCGCACGACGAGCGCGGTCTTGCCGACCCCCGCCGTCCCGTCCACCGTCATCACCGTCACCGCGCCCGGATGGACGGGACCGGTGAGGACGGCGAGCTCCGCCTCGCGCCCGACCAGATGAGCCGTGTCACCGGGGAGTTCGTTGCGACGGGGGTGCGGGGGGGCCGCCGGGGGCGACCGGGCGGCCCGTTCCGATCGGTCGGTCCGGGGTCCCCTCACGCCCGGCGTGCGCCCGCTCGTCCGGGTCCGCGGCCGCCGCCCGTACGGCGGTCGTGCCCCCGGTCCGCGCTCCCCGGCCGAGGAGCAGCGTGTCGTCCCGGCGCAGGACCGCCTGGTGCACGCGCCGCAGGTCCTCGCCCGGCTCCACGCCCAGCTCGTCGAGGAGCCGGGCGCGGGTCTCCCGGTAGACGGCCAGCGCCTCGACCTGCCGGCCGCTGCCGTACAGCGCGCGCATCCGCAGGGCGGCGAGCGGTTCGTCGTACGGCGGGGCCACCGGCGCCGCCATGAGGCCGTCCAGGGCCTCCTGGTGGCGCCCGAGCAGGATGAGGCACTCCGCCCGCTCCTGGTGCAGGGCCCGGCGCAGCCGGACGAGCCGCTGCCGCTCCGTGTCGGCGAGCGGGCCCGGCAGACCGGGCAGCGGCTCTCCGCGGAGCAGCGCGAGCGCCCGGCCACCCGCGTCGAGGGCTCCGGCGAGGTCCCCGGACGCCTTCGCGTGCCGGCCGAGCGCCGCCTGCTCGGCGAGCTCGGCCAGGTCGGTGCGGGCCCCGCCCGGCTCGAAGCGGTAGCCGCCGCGCCCGCCGCCGATCACCGACCGGCCGGGCCCGGCGTCCGCCGCGTCCAGTGCCCTGCGGAGCGCGTACACATAGCTCGGCAGGACGCGGTGGCCCGTGCCCGGCGGCTCGGCCCCCCAGACGTCGTCGAGGAGCTGCCGGTACGTCACGAAGCCCGGCGCGCGCAGCACCAGGGCCGCGAGCACCGCCTGCCGCCGTACCGGACCGAGGGCGACCGGGACGTCGCCGCGCAGGGCCCGGACGGGCCCCAGCAGATCGATCCGCAGCGCTCCGCCCGGGCCGCTGCCCCCGCCCATCGGTTCCACCCTCACGTCCTCGCCCCCACATCCCCCGTGCGCGGTGCCCGCACCGCTTCCCAGACCTTCGCTTCAGCAGCATTTCATCGGCCTTGCAGCGCGCCGCGCCAGGGT
>NZ_JBSHDU010000103.1:0-27430 GCF_053616475.1 Streptomyces sp. NPDC055815
CCTCGCGTGGTCGGCGCCCCCGCCGGGGGTCTCCCCCCCCCGGGCGGGGTGCGGGCCCCCCCGCCCCCCCCCCCCGCGGGTGGGGGGGCCCCGGCTCTTTGTTACGGTTCAAGAAACCGCAAAGACCTTGGATCAAGGGGTGGGGAACGCTCATGAACAAGTCCGCATGGAAGCGCGCGGGCGTCGCTCTCACGGCCGTGGCGGTCGTGATCGGCGTCGCGGGTTGTCAGGACGGCGGGGACGCGAAGGGGGCCGCTCCGGCCGCTCCCGAGGCGCAGAGCCACGGGGACGTCACGAAGGTCATCCAGGCCGCGTACCAGAAGACCTCGGCCGCCAAGGCCGCCAAGGTCAAGATGACCATGACCATGGACGGTCTCGGTGCCGAGTCCGGCACGATCGAGATGAGCGGCGTCCAGGGCTGGGGTGACCCGGCGGTGATGGACATCACCATGAAGGGCTCCATGCTCTCCGCCGGTGACCCGGACGCGCCCCAGCAGATGCGCATGATCATGCTCGACCAGGTCATGTACATGGACATGGGTGCCAAGCAGGCCGCCGAGATGGACGGCAAGCGCTGGATGAAGCTGGACATGAAGGCCGCGGCCGACGCCTCCGGCGACAAGGCGCTGCAGAAGCAGATGACCGGCGGCCTGGACAACATGAACCAGGACCCGGCCCAGCAGCTCGCCCTGCTCCTGGACTCCCCGGACCTGAAGCACATCGGTGCCGAGAAGATCAACGGCATGGAGACCCAGCACTACAAGGGCACGCTCACCTTCGAGCAGATGCTCAAGGCCAACGAGTCGTCGAAGCTCCTCTCCAAGGAGGACCACGACGAGCTCATCGCCAACGTGAAGAAGACCGGTCTCAAGGGCTACGACACCGAGCTCTGGGTCACCGAGGACGGCTACCCGGCCCGTATGGACATCGGCATGACGATGGCCCAGGGGAAGATGCGGATGCAGGCCGACTACACCGACTACGGCACCACGGCCGCCGTGCAGGCCCCGCCGGCCAAGGACACCGTGGACCTCTTCGAGATGATGAAGGACTTCGGCAAGGAGCCCGGTCAGAGCTGATTTGCTCCTGGCCCGGACCATCACGTACGCTTCCACAGAAGCCAAAGACCGCTGGTCGTTGCTGTGCCCTTACCGGGTGCGGTGGCCGAAGGATCCGCTCACGACGGACGACCCGCGCAGGTGACTGTGGAAAGTTCCCGGACTTCATGTCCGGTCGAGCTCAGCCCCGTGCGCCTGCGCCCGGGGCGTTTTGTTTTGTTCAGTCCCCTTCTGAGCGGTCCTCATCACCCGGAAGGAGGCTGAAGCACTATGCCGACGCCCAACAAGGCTGCATCGGTGGCCGAGCTCAAGGACGCGTTCCAGAGCTCCAACGCCGCCGTGCTGACCGAGTACCGGGGTCTCACCGTCGCGCAGCTCAAGACGCTGCGTCGTTCGCTCGGTGAGAACGCCCAGTACGCCGTGGTGAAGAACACGCTGACCAAGATTGCGGCCAACGAGGCCGGGATCACCGCACTGGACGAGCACTTCGCTGGTCCGACCGCGGTCGCCTTCGTCACCGGTGACCCGGTGGAGTCGGCGAAGGCCCTGCGTGACTTCGCCAAGGAGAACCCGAACCTCATCATCAAGGCCGGTGTCCTTGACGGTAAGGCTCTCTCCGCCGACGACATCAAGAAGCTTGCGGACCTCGAGTCCCGCGAGGTTCTGCTCAGCAAGCTGGCCGGCGCGTTCAAGGGCAAGCAGTCTCAGGCTGCCTCGCTCTTCCAGGCGCTGCCGTCGAAGTTCGTCCGCACCGCGGAAGCGCTTCGCGTCAAGCTCGCCGAGCAGGGCGGTGCCGAGTAATTCGGCTCGCGCATTGATCCGCGCCGCCTAGTGCGCGGGTCGTAGCGGGCCGTTACGCCCGCCTCTATAGACACATCGGCACCTGCCGAGATTAGTGGAAGGATCGCCCATCATGGCGAAGCTCTCTCAGGACGACCTCCTCGCCCAGTTCGAGGAGATGACCCTCATCGAGCTCTCCGAGTTCGTGAAGGCCTTCGAGGAGAAGTTCGACGTCACCGCCGCCGCCGCCGTCGCCGTTGCCGGCCCGGGCGCCCCGGTTGCCGGTGTCGAGGCCGTCGAGGAGCAGGACGAGTTCGACGTCATCCTCGAGGGTGCCGGCGACAAGAAGATCCAGGTCATCAAGGTCGTGCGCGAGCTCACCTCCCTGGGCCTCAAGGAGGCCAAGGACCTCGTCGACGGCACCCCGAAGCCGGTCCTCGAGAAGGTCGCGAAGGAGGCCGCCGAGAAGGCTGCCGAGTCCCTCAAGGCCGCCGGCGCCTCCGTCACGGTCAAGTAAGACCGTTTCGGCTCGCTGAGCTGACTCCTGCCCCCGCGCGGCGCGTATCCGTGTAACGCGGAGGCACCGAGAGGCGATCACCCATCTGGGTGGTCGCCTCTCTGCGTTCCCGGGAAACGGGCGTGGCGGGGGTCCTGCGGGCCGCCGGAAGCGGAGTATGGTGATCTTCGCCGTGCGCCCCGCAGACCGGCGGGTCTTGACGAACCGCACGCAGCGCGCAATTCTCAGGACGCGTCGTCACAACGATCCGTTTCCGAGGCATGGATCGACGGCTGAACGGGCAGTATCGAGGTGCGCCGCACGGCGCGAGGTACCGCGGAGTTGAGAGCAACGAGGGTCGCGAAGAAGTCGCCCTGGACATCAGTGAGCCAAGTGGCTACACTGACCCTTTGCGCTGCCTGTTAGCTGCCCCCTGCCCGTCACCAGGGGCATACCTTCGCATCAGCTTCGTGGACCGACCCCGTCTGACCTGGCCTTTTGGTCATCTCAGGAAAAGTCTGCCGTGAAGCGTTGCTGGGGACCGGTACGCGCGTAGTGAGTCCGAGCCCTCGGAAGGACCCCCTCTTGGCCGCCTCGCGCAACGCCTCGACCAATACGAACAACGGCGCAAGCACCGCCCCGCTGCGCATCTCCTTTGCAAAGATCAAGGAGCCCCTCGAGGTTCCGAACCTCCTCGCGCTGCAGACCGAGAGCTTTGACTGGCTGCTCGGCAACGCCGCCTGGAAGGCTCGCGTCGAGGCTGCCCTTGAGTCGGGACAGGACGTCCCCACGAAGTCCGGTCTGGAGGAGATCTTCGAGGAGATCTCTCCGATCGAGGACTTCTCCGGGTCGATGTCGCTGACCTTCCGCGACCACCGCTTCGAGCCGCCGAAGAACTCGATCGACGAGTGCAAGGACCGTGACTTCACGTACGGCGCCCCGCTCTTCGTCACCGCCGAGTTCACCAACAACGAGACCGGCGAGATCAAGTCCCAGACGGTCTTCATGGGCGACTTCCCGCTCATGACCGCCAAGGGCACCTTCGTCATCAACGGCACCGAGCGTGTCGTGGTGTCGCAGCTGGTCCGTTCCCCCGGTGTCTACTTCGACTCGTCGATCGACAAGACGTCCGACAAGGACGTCTTCTCCGCCAAGATCATCCCGTCCCGGGGTGCCTGGCTGGAGATGGAGATCGACAAGCGCGACCTGGTCGGTGTCCGCATCGACCGCAAGCGCAAGCAGTCCGTCACCGTCCTCCTCAAGGCTCTCGGCTGGACCACCGAGCAGATCCTGCAGGAGTTCGGCGAGTACGAGTCGATGCGCGCCACCCTGGAGAAGGACCACACCCAGGGCCAGGACGACGCGCTGCTGGACATCTACCGCAAGCTCCGTCCGGGCGAGCCGCCGACCCGTGAGGCCGCTCAGACGCTGCTCGAGAACCTCTACTTCAACCCGAAGCGCTACGACCTCGCGAAGGTCGGCCGCTACAAGGTGAACAAGAAGCTCGGCGCCGACGAGCCGCTGGACGCCGGTGTCCTCACCACCGACGACATCATCTCCACGATCAAGTACCTGGTGAAGCTCCACGCGGGCGAGACCGAGACGATCGGCGAGAACGGCAGCGAGATCGTCGTCGAGACCGACGACATCGACCACTTCGGCAACCGTCGTCTGCGCAACGTCGGCGAGCTCATCCAGAACCAGGTCCGCACGGGTCTGGCTCGTATGGAGCGCGTCGTCCGCGAGCGGATGACCACGCAGGACGTCGAGGCGATCACGCCGCAGACCCTGATCAACATCCGCCCGGTCGTGGCGTCGATCAAGGAGTTCTTCGGCACCTCGCAGCTGTCCCAGTTCATGGACCAGAACAACCCGCTGTCGGGTCTGACGCACAAGCGTCGTCTCTCGGCACTGGGTCCCGGTGGTCTCTCCCGTGAGCGGGCCGGCTTCGAGGTCCGAGACGTGCACCCGTCCCACTACGGACGCATGTGCCCGATCGAGACCCCCGAAGGCCCGAACATCGGTCTGATCGGTTCGCTCGCCTCGTACGGCCGGATCAACCCCTTCGGCTTCATCGAGACGCCGTACCGCAAGGTCGTCGACGGCCAGGTCACCGACGAGGTCGACTACGTCACCGCCGACGAGGAGGACCGGTTCGTCATCGCGCAGGCGAACGCGACCCTGAACGACGACCTCCGCTTCGTGGAGCCCCGCGTCCTGGTCCGTAAGCGTGGCGGCGAGGTCGACTACGTCGAGCCGTCGGACGTGGACTACATGGACGTCTCGCCGCGCCAGATGGTGTCGGTCGCGACCGCCATGATCCCGTTCCTCGAGCACGACGACGCCAACCGTGCCCTCATGGGCGCGAACATGATGCGTCAGGCCGTCCCGCTGATTAAGTCGGAGGCCCCGCTCGTCGGCACCGGCATGGAGTACCGCTGCGCCACCGACGCCGGCGACGTGCTCAAGGCCGAGAAGGACGGTGTCGTCCAGGAGCTGTCGGCCGACTACATCACGGTCGCCAACGACGACGGCACGTACATCACGTACCGCCTGCACAAGTTCTCCCGCTCCAACCAGGGCACCTCTGTGAACCAGAAGGTCGTCGTGGACGAGGGGCAGCGCGTCATCGAGGGCCAGGTCCTCGCCGACGGTCCCGCCACCGAAGACGGCGAGATGGCGCTCGGCAAGAACCTCCTCGTGGCGTTCATGCCGTGGGAGGGCCACAACTACGAGGACGCGATCATCCTGTCGCAGCGCCTCGTGCAGGACGACGTCCTCTCCTCGATCCACATCGAGGAGCACGAGGTCGACGCCCGTGACACCAAGCTCGGCCCCGAGGAGATCACCCGGGACATCCCGAACGTCTCCGAGGAGGTCCTCGCGGACCTCGACGAGCGCGGCATCATCCGCATCGGTGCCGAGGTCGTCGCCGGCGACATCCTGGTCGGCAAGGTCACGCCCAAGGGTGAGACCGAGCTGACCCCGGAGGAGCGCCTGCTCCGCGCGATCTTCGGTGAGAAGGCCCGTGAGGTCCGTGACACCTCGCTGAAGGTGCCGCACGGTGAGATCGGCAAGATCATCGGCGTCCGCGTCTTCGACCGCGAGGAGGGCGACGAGCTTCCCCCGGGCGTGAACCAGCTGGTCCGCGTCTACGTCGCCCAGAAGCGCAAGATCACCGACGGTGACAAGCTCGCCGGCCGTCACGGCAACAAGGGTGTCATCTCCAAGATCCTCCCGATCGAGGACATGCCCTTCCTCGAGGACGGCACCCCGGTCGACATCATCCTCAACCCGCTGGGTGTCCCGTCCCGAATGAACCCGGGACAGGTCCTGGAGATCCACCTCGGCTGGCTCGCCAGCCGCGGCTGGGACGTCTCCGGTCTCGCGGACGAGTGGGCGCAGCGCCTCCAGGCGATCGGCGCCGACCAGGTCGCCCCCGGCACCAACGTCGCGACCCCGGTCTTCGACGGTGCGCGTGAGGACGAGCTCGCGGGTCTGCTCCAGCACACCATCCCGAACCGCGACGGCGAGCGCATGGTGCTCCCGACCGGTAAGGCGAGGCTGTTCGACGGCCGCTCCGGCGAGCCGTTCCCGGACCCGATCTCCGTCGGGTACATGTACATCCTCAAGCTCCACCACCTGGTCGACGACAAGCTGCACGCGCGTTCGACCGGCCCGTACTCGATGATCACCCAGCAGCCGCTGGGTGGTAAGGCCCAGTTCGGTGGCCAGCGCTTCGGTGAGATGGAGGTGTGGGCGCTGGAGGCTTACGGCGCCGCGTACGCCCTCCAGGAGCTGCTGACGATCAAGTCCGACGACGTGACCGGCCGCGTGAAGGTCTACGAGGCCATCGTCAAGGGCGAGAACATCCCTGAGCCCGGCATCCCCGAGTCCTTCAAGGTCCTCATCAAGGAGATGCAGTCCCTGTGCCTCAACGTGGAGGTGCTGTCCTCGGACGGCATGTCCATCGAGATGCGCGACACCGACGAGGACGTCTTCCGCGCAGCGGAGGAGCTCGGCATCGACCTGTCCCGGCGCGAGCCGAGCAGCGTCGAAGAGGTCTGACGGGAGTCCGGTCGGGGACTCGGCGATTTCACCGCTGAGTCCCCGGCCGGCCCCAGGACCCCCGTATCAGACCCCAAAGCCTTACAACCCTGAGAGGGATTGACGCATAGTGCTCGACGTCAACTTCTTCGACGAGCTCCGGATCGGTCTGGCCACCGCTGACGACATCCGTCAGTGGAGCCACGGCGAGGTCAAGAAGCCGGAGACCATCAACTACCGCACGCTCAAGCCCGAGAAGGACGGACTCTTCTGCGAGAAGATCTTCGGTCCGACCCGGGACTGGGAGTGCTACTGCGGCAAGTACAAGCGCGTCCGCTTCAAGGGCATCATCTGTGAGCGGTGTGGCGTCGAGGTCACCCGCGCCAAGGTGCGCCGTGAGCGGATGGGCCACATCGAGCTGGCCGCCCCCGTCACCCACATCTGGTACTTCAAGGGCGTTCCGTCGCGCCTCGGCTACCTGCTCGACCTCGCCCCGAAGGACCTGGAGAAGGTCATCTACTTCGCGGCGTACATGATCACGTACGTCGACGACGAGCGCCGTACGCGTGACCTGCCCTCCCTGGAGGCGCACGTCTCCGTCGAGCGTCAGCAGATCGAGAACCGTCGCGACTCCGACCTGGAGGCCCGCGCCAAGAAGCTCGAGAACGACCTCGCCGAGCTGGAGGCCGAGGGCGCCAAGGCCGACGTGCGCCGCAAGGTGCGCGAGGGTGCCGAGCGCGAGATGAAGCAGCTGCGCGACCGTGCGCAGCGCGAGATCGACCGTCTGGACGAGGTCTGGTCGCGCTTCAAGAACCTCAAGGTCCAGGACCTGGAGGGCGACGAGCTCCTCTACCGCGAGCTGCGTGACCGCTTCGGCACGTACTTCGACGGTTCGATGGGTGCCGCGGCGCTGCAGAAGCGCCTCGAGTCCTTCGACCTGGAGGAGGAGGCCGAGCGCCTCCGCGAGATCATCCGTACCGGCAAGGGCCAGAAGAAGACCCGTGCGCTCAAGCGCCTCAAGGTCGTCTCCGCGTTCCTGCAGACCGCGAACAGCCCCAAGGGCATGGTTCTCGACTGCGTGCCGGTCATCCCGCCGGACCTGCGTCCGATGGTGCAGCTGGACGGTGGCCGCTTCGCGACCTCCGACCTGAACGACCTGTACCGCCGCGTGATCAACCGCAACAACCGTCTGAAGCGGCTTCTCGACCTCGGCGCGCCCGAGATCATCGTGAACAACGAGAAGCGCATGCTCCAGGAGGCGGTCGACGCCCTCTTCGACAACGGCCGTCGTGGTCGCCCGGTGACGGGCCCCGGCAACCGTCCGCTGAAGTCCCTCAGCGACATGCTGAAGGGTAAGCAGGGTCGATTCCGTCAGAACCTGCTCGGCAAGCGTGTCGACTACTCGGCGCGTTCCGTCATCGTCGTCGGCCCGCAGCTCAAGCTGCACCAGTGCGGTCTGCCGAAGGCCATGGCGCTGGAGCTCTTCAAGCCGTTCGTGATGAAGCGCCTGGTCGACCTGAACCACGCGCAGAACATCAAGTCGGCCAAGCGGATGGTCGAGCGCGGCCGCACGGTCGTGTACGACGTCCTCGAAGAGGTCATCGCCGAGCACCCGGTTCTGCTGAACCGTGCGCCCACGCTGCACCGCCTCGGCATCCAGGCCTTCGAGCCGCAGCTGGTCGAGGGCAAGGCCATCCAGATCCACCCGCTCGTCTGCACCGCGTTCAACGCGGACTTCGACGGTGACCAGATGGCCGTCCACCTGCCGCTCTCTGCGGAGGCGCAGGCCGAGGCCCGCATCCTGATGCTGTCCTCGAACAACATCCTCAAGCCCGCCGACGGCCGTCCGGTGACGATGCCGACCCAGGACATGGTCCTCGGTCTGTTCTTCCTCACCACCGACGGTGAGCTCCGTGACACCAAGGGCGAGGGCCGCGCGTTCGGCTCCACGGCCGAGGCGATCATGGCGTTCGACGCCGGCGAGCTCGCGCTGCAGTCGCAGATCGAGATCCGCTTCCCGGTCGGCACCGTCGCTCCCCGTGGCTGGGTTCCCCCGGTCGACGAGGAAAGCGACGACAGCGTCGGGGCGGGTGCGTGGCAGCAGGGTGACTCGTTCCGTCTGAAGACCTCGCTGGGCCGCGCGCTCTTCAACGAGCTGCTGCCCGAGGACTACCCGTTCGTCGACTACTCCGTCGGCAAGAAGCAGCTCTCCGAGATCGTCAACGACCTCGCCGAGCGCTACCCCAAGGTCATCGTGGCGGCGACGCTCGACAACCTGAAGGCGGCGGGCTTCTACTGGGCGACCCGTTCCGGTGTCACCGTGGCCATCTCCGACGTCGTCGTTCCCGAGGCGAAGAAGGAGATCGTCAAGGGCTACGAGGCGCAGGACGAGAAGGTCCAGAAGCAGTACGAGCGCGGTCTGATCACCAAGGAAGAGCGCACGCAGGAGCTCATCGCGATCTGGACCAAGGCGACCAACGAGGTCGCCGAGGCGATGAACGCGAACTTCCCCAAGACGAACCCCATCTTCATGATGGTTGACTCGGGTGCCCGAGGAAACATGATGCAGATGCGGCAGATCGCCGGTATGCGTGGTCTGGTGTCGAACGCGAAGAACGAGACCATCCCGCGTCCGATCAAGGCGTCCTTCCGTGAGGGCCTCTCCGTCCTCGAGTACTTCATCTCGACGCACGGTGCCCGTAAGGGTCTCGCCGACACCGCCCTGCGTACCGCCGACTCGGGTTACCTGACCCGTCGTCTGGTGGACGTCTCGCAGGACGTCATCATCCGCGAGGAGGACTGTGGCACCGAGCGCGGTCTGAAGCTGCGGATCGCGGCCAAGGACGAGGCCGGTGTCCTGCGGAAGACGGACGACGTCGAGACCTCCGTGTACGCGCGGATGCTCGCCGAGGACGTCGTCGTGGACGGCAAGGTCATCGCGCCGGCCAACGTCGACCTGGGTGACGTGCTCATCGACGCCCTGGTCAACGCGGGCGTCGAGGAGGTCAAGACCCGTTCGGTCCTGACCTGTGAGTCCGCCGTCGGTACCTGTGCGTTCTGCTACGGCCGTTCGCTCGCCACCGGCAAGCTGGTCGACATCGGTGAGGCGGTCGGCATCATCGCCGCCCAGTCCATCGGTGAGCCCGGTACCCAGCTGACGATGCGTACCTTCCACACCGGTGGTGTGGCCGGTGACGACATCACCCAGGGTCTGCCCCGTGTCGTCGAGCTCTTCGAGGCGCGGCAGCCGAAGGGTGTCGCCCCGATCTCCGAGGCGGCCGGTCGCGTCCGCATCGAGGAGACCGAGAAGACCAAGAAGATCGTCGTCACCCCGGACGACGGCACCGACGAGACGGCGTTCCCGATCTCGAAGCGTGCCCGTCTGCTCGTGGGCGAGGGCGACCACGTCGAGGTGGGCCAGAAGCTCACCGTGGGTGCCACCAACCCGCACGACGTGCTCCGGATCCTCGGTCAGCGCGCGGTCCAGGTCCACCTGGTCGGCGAAGTCCAGAAGGTCTACAACTCGCAGGGCGTGTCGATCCACGACAAGCACATCGAGATCATCATCCGGCAGATGCTGCGCCGCGTGACGATCATCGAGTCCGGCGACGCGGAGCTCCTGCCGGGCGAGCTGGTCGAGCGGTCGAAGTTCGAGACCGAGAACCGTCGTGTGGTCACCGAGGGCGGTCACCCCGCCTCCGGCCGTCCGCAGCTGATGGGTATCACCAAGGCCTCGCTGGCGACGGAGTCCTGGCTGTCGGCCGCCTCCTTCCAGGAGACGACCCGAGTCCTGACGGATGCGGCGATCAACGCCAAGTCCGACAGCCTCATCGGCCTCAAGGAGAACGTCATCATCGGTAAGCTCATCCCGGCCGGTACGGGTCTGTCCCGCTACCGCAACATCCGGGTCGAGCCGACCGAGGAGGCCAAGGCCGCGATGTACTCGGCCGTCGGCTACGACGACATCGACTACTCGCCGTTCGGCTCGGGCTCCGGCCAGGCCGTTCCGCTGGAGGACTACGACTACGGTCCGTACAACCAGTAAGCGAGTCGCTTGACCGAAGGGCGGTCACCCCGGGGGGGTGGCCGCCCTTCGGCGTTGCTGGTCCCGGGAGGGGTCAGCGCCCGGCCAGTTCCCAGGCCGTGACGGCGACCGTGGCCACCGCGGCGAGGGCGCCGATGCTGGCCAGCGGCCAGCGGGCCCGCTCCAGGGCGTCCAGGCGGGCCTCGTGGTCGGCGAGCTGTTTGTCGGTCTGGTCGCTGCGCTGCACGAGCAGCGCGAGCGAGCCGTCGACCCGGGCGAAGCCGGCCTCCAGGGTGCCGCGGAGCCGCTCCAGTTCGAGGGCGACGGCGACGGGGTCGTTCGGGTCAGGCTCGGTCATCGGCACCGCCCGGGGTGGGGCGCAGCCAGGACGGCAGCAGGTTCTGCACCAGGTCGAGGGCCATCACCCGGGCCAGTCCGCCGGCGACGGCGAGGGCCCCCGCGACCCAGGGGAGGGTCGCGGGGATGCCGGAGGCGTCGACGATCGCGGGGAGCACGACGGCGATGCCCACGGCGGACTGGAGGACGGTACGGGCCGTGCGCTTGGCGGCATCGGACATCGGTCTGCTCCTCGGGGTCACTTCGTGTAGGGGACTTTCAGCGCGTTCCATGAGGCGGCGCCCGGGATGCCGTCGGCGTCGGAGCCGCGGAAGCCGAGCTTGTGCTGCCACTTCGCGTAGCTGAGCCGGTCGGCCTCGCCCCAGCGGGGGCTGGGGCCGACGGTGTAGGCGGAGCAGCCTTCGGCGACGAGGCGGCGGCCCATGGCGGTGATGATCGGGGAGCTCGTCTCCCTGCGGAAGAACGAGGTGCCCGGGAAGGGCTGGAGGCGGGGGGCGGTCGGCTTGCCGGCGTCGGGGGCGGGCCTGGCGGGCGCCTTGTTGAGCCGGGCCTGGATCCGGTCGCGCATGGTCGGCATGGCGAAGCCGCGGGGGTCGTCCTTCCAGTCCGACCACTCCTTGTGGCCGATGACGGAGCGGGCGCCCCAGCCGTGGGCGCGGCAGAGGGCGGCGGAGACCCGTTCGATCGCGTCGAGCTGGGCGGGCGGCCAGGGGTCGGTGCCGTTGCCGAGGTTGACGCACTCGAAGCCGTAGAAGCGGGAGTTGCCGTCGACGGCGCCGGGGCTGCCCTGGTGCTGGCGCGGGGTGGGCGGCCGGTCGCCGTACGTCTCGCTGATCACGGCCTGGAGGACGGACGGGTCGCCGCCGCCGGCGTGGTTGGCGCGGCCGTTGGCGACGAGGTGGACGCTGCCGTCCTTGGCGATGACGCCGTGGCAGAGCGGGCCGGGCAGTCCTTCGTAGCCGTTGAAGCACATCTCGACGGTGTTGGCGGTGCCGGCGGAGACGGTGTGGTGGATGACCACGCCGGTGACCGGGCCCCAGGCGCCGGCGTGGTTGCGGTTGTGGGTGCGCCAGCCGGGGTGTTCGACGACGTTGACGCCTTCGGCGCGGAGCGCGGCGACGAGCCGGTCCGCGGTGAGGGGAGTGGCCATCTGGTGTCCTCCAGGCATGAAAAAAGCCCGCTCCGGCGGTGCCGGTCGGGCGTGCGGGCGGGGGTGCGGGCTGTTACGGGGCGGGGGCCGGGGCCGTCGGGGCCCAGGCCGCGCACAGGGCGGCGCAGGCGGCCCGGCGGGTCTCGAAGTCGGCGAGGGCGGCGGTGACCGCGCGCTGGACGGCGGTCTGGTCGGGGACGGCCGGGAGGCCGTCCCGGGCGTCGACGACGATCAGGCCGGAGCCGCGCAGGGTGGCGTCGCCGGTGCCCCGCTCGGTGACCTCGGCGGTGATGTACACCGACGGGTACTGGCCGGTCACCGGGTCGCGCTGCAGGGTGTAGCCCATGGTGTTGTCGTACACGCGTACGGTGAGGCTGTGGCCGCCCTCGGTGACGACGGCGCGGCCCGCGTAGTCGATGGCGACGCCCCAGGGCTGGGTGGGGTCGATGTTCATGGGGTGCTCCTCGTGTCGCTCTTCGGCAGGTGGGTCAGGTCTGGGCGCCGTGGATGAGGGCGGGCTGGGCGTAGACCGTGCCGGCCGTGGCCATGGCCTGGATCTCGATGTACATCGTCTGGCCGAAGCGGGTCTTCATGTCGCCGGGCAGCAGGCCGAGGTGGTCGTAGGTGAGGCCCGCACCGACGGTGGGTCCGAAGGGGACGCCGTCGACGAGGACCCGGACCTGGCCGGCGCCGCCGGTCGACGCCGCCGTGTGGACGGCGAGCCGCATCTTGGGCTGCCAGATGGGGTTGGAGCAGCGGGCGATGGTGGTGAAGGCGGCGGCGGTGGTGGAGGGCCACTTGGTCTGGTCGGCGGCCAGCGGCGGCATGAGCGGCAGCCAGGGCCGGGCGAGACCGCCGGTCATGATGTCGTCGGCGAAGATCTCGTGGTTGTAGCCGTCGAAGATCCGGAAGAGCGGCCGGGTGATGGTGACGCTCTGGGTCTGCGGGGGGCGGAACTCGTTGACGGCGGGGCGGGTGTTGACGGCCGTGGACAGGGCCTTGAGCCGGCGTTCCATCTGGTTCAGCCGGTCGATGATGTCCTCGGGCAGCTGGGGCATCAGGACTCCTCGAGGTAGAGCTCGGCGGTGTCGGGGCGGCCGCGTTCCGGCGGGGTGACCTTGACGCCGATGATGCGGTAGCGGGCGTCGAGGCCCTGGGAGAACCACTCGTCGTGGATCCGGATGCGGGCCATGCGCCCGATGAGGGCCGGCGGGACGATCCCGCCGAGGTGGATGGTGATCGCCGGGATCACCACGGCGCCCATGACCTGGTCCAGCTCGGCCGACGCCAGCGCCTCCAGGGCGAGTTCGTCGGTGATCTCGTTGTGGTCCGAGGACAGGTCGATCAGGGGCCAGCCGTCGGCGAGCAGCTCGCCGCGGTACTGCTCCTTGCCGTACAGCGGCCGGGACTCCTCGGCCGCGTTGGCGTTCGCCGAGGCGCCGCGGGCGACGGCGGTGGTGGCGCCGCGCGTCGCGTCGTACGGGAAGGAGTACGACAGGATGACGCCCGGGCGATCGAAGAGCAGGTCGGTTTCGCCGTTGACGATCTTGGGCTCGCCGAGCCGGAGCTGCCGGATCCGCTGTCCGGAGGCAGGGTCGCGATAGACGAGGATCTGGTGCTCGAAGCCGTCCTGCATGTCGGCGATCTGGTTGAGCGCGTCCAGGTAGACGGTCTCGTCGCCCTTCCGCCACGAGACGGTGCGCTTGACCTCGGGCTTCCGGGGCACCTCGTCGCCGAAGGTGATCCCGAGGCGCTTGGGGTGCTGGGCGTCCGGGTCGTCGGGGTAGGTCTGGACGTCGAGCTCGGCCCACAGCCGGCGCGCGATCTCCAGCTGCCAGGTCGGGGTGTTGTAGGTGATGTCGGTGCGGATGCGGCGGCGTCCGGCGTACGAGTCGAAGGTGGCGGCCTGGATGCCGAGGGTCAGCACCCCGCGGCCGCTGGACTGCAGGGTGGTGGTCCAGACGATGCCGCCCCACCACAGGTCGCCGCCGCGCTCCAGGTAGACCGCGGTGCGGCCCTCCCGGACCTTCTTCACGCGCTCGGCGATGGCCTTGTCGGGGATGGGGATGGTGCCGGAGAGCGAGCCCGCCTTGCCGATGTAGTCGTCGAAGGAGACGTCCCGCAGCGGCAGGATGTCCAGCGTCTGGTCGGTGAGCAGGTCGCAGAAGATCGCCCGGTAGGGCGTGTCGATTGCCATCGAGGGCCCCTCAGAGGACGTAGGTGGCGGTGATGCGGACGTTCCGGCCGGCGGTCAGGACGCCGTTCGCGGACCAGGTGCGCACATGGACGTTGCCGTCGGGCGAGAAGGTGAAGGCGCCCTGGCCGTAGAAGTCGGTGCCGGAGGCCTCGTAGGCGAACGAGGGACGCCAGCCCGTCGGCAGGGTGCAGACCAGCTCGTCGGGGCTGAGGTTGCCGGCGGTGGTGGCGGTGAGGTCGGGGCCGCTGCGGGCCACCGTCACGGAGACGGTGGCCACGCCGCGGGTCCTGCGGCCCGCGAAGCCCACCAGGGTCCAGCCGGCGGCCGGGGTGGCGGAAGCCGTGCTGCTCGTCTCCACCTCGACGGGCGGCTGGTAGGCGGCCCAGGCGTTGTTGTTCCAGCGCTGGAGCTGCCCGCCGTAGTCGCGGTACTGGCCGGTGTAGCTGCCGGTGGTGATCGTGCCGCTGGGGGCGATGCCGCCGATCTCCTTGGGGTAGGCGACCCAGGCGGTGCCGTCCCAGCGCTGGAGGAAGTGGGCGTTGTCGTTGTCCTGGTACTGGCCCGGGTAGGAACCGGGGACACCGGCGTTGTTGTAGACGGGCAGGATGCCGCCGGCGGAGACCAGCGTGGTGCGCAGGTCGGTGGAGGCGCCGCCGGCCCAGTCGATGCCGCCGTTGCCGGCGGAGGCGCCGGCCTTGACCTTCACGGTGAACAGGACCAGCGAGCGGGCCGGGGCGGCCGGGGCCACCGGAGCGGCCTTCGCCTCGCCCTTGATGATCTCGACGACGGCCTCGTACCTGCCCTGGGTGTCGGCGTCGTGGTCGTAGACGCGGAGCACGACCAGGTCGATCCGCGGGTTGAGCGGGTCCCCGTCACCGAAGGTGACGGGCATGTCCTGGTCGAGGGTGACGGGGTAGGCGCCGTCGCTGTTGCTGCCCTGGACGACGGCCCGGCCGTGGTAGACGGTGGCCGTCATCGGGCCGGTGGAGGCCATCCACAGGCCGCCGACCCGGAACTTGCCGTCGTACGTGCCGGGCAGGATGCCGGAGCGCGAGGCCAGCGGGTTCGCGGGGGTGGTGGCGCCGATGTTGGTGAGACGGGTGTTCTGGCGGGTCTGCCCGGTGGGCGTCAGCCAGCCGGATCGTACGGGCATGTGGTTCTCCTGTCGGGCGGGGCGTGGGCGGGGCGGCGGCCGCGCGGGCTCAGTACTGCGGGGTGACCTGCATGAAGCTGTTGTCGAACCACGCCCGGATGTTGGCGTGCGTGGTCCGGTAGAACGCGGTGAGCGTGTACGGGGCGCCCGGGGTGAGGCCGGACAGGCGCTGCACCGTCGAGGCGGAGACGCCGTCCGCCGGGGACGCCGAACGGCCGCCCTTCACCGCCAGCTCGTCGTCCAGGTCACGGACGACCGTGCTGCCCTGGGTGACCTTCAGGCACATCCAGGCGGTCGAGGCGGCGTTGGTGCCGGACTCCAGGATGGTCTCCATCCGCGAGCCGAAGGTGACCAGCACGTTCTTCGACGGCGGGGCCGTGAAGGTCAGCGTGAAGGGGTTCGTGGCCCGGTCGAGCAGGGTGTCCACGTACGTCGTCGACAGGGTGTAGCCCGCGTCCAGCTGGTCGTTGAAGTACGGCCCCGGGAACGCCGGCGCCCACGCCGTGCCGTTCCAGCGCTGGAGCACGCCCGTGGTGTCCCGGTACTGACCGGTGTAGCTGCCCTGCGTGGTGGAGGCGGAGGCGGGGATGATGCCGCCGACGGCCTCCGGGTACGACACCCACTTGCCGCCGTCCCAGCGCTGGAACTGGCTGTTCGGGGTGTCCTGGTACTGGCCCGGGTAGGCGCCCGGCTGGACCGTCCCCTCGACCGGCAGGATGCCGCCCGCGGAGACGACGGTGGAGCGCAGGTCCTTCAGGGCGGAGGCCCACGGGATGCCGCCGTTGCCCGCGCTGGCGTTGATCGGGACCCGCACCTCGTACAGCGGAAGGCTGCGCGCCGGCGCCGGCTGCGCCTTCGGGCTCGCCTGGGGGACGCCCTGGATGACCTCGATGACGGCCTCGTTGCGGGTGCCCTCGTAGAGCTTGTCGTAGATCCGCAGCACGACGAGGTCGATCCGGTCGAACTGCGCGTTGCCGGGGGCGAAGGTGACGACCTCGGAGGTCGGCAGCGTCACCGGGTAGGCGCCCTGGGAGATGTCGCCCTGGATGACCGCCCGGCCCTCGGAGACGACCGCGGACATGGCGGAGGCGTTCGTCATCCAGAAGCCGGACAGCCGGAACTTGCCGTCGTACGAGCCCGGCAGGATGCCGGACCGCACCTGGACCGGGTTGAGGGCGTTGGTGGCGCCCATCTGGGTGAGGCGGGTGTCCTCGCGGGTCTGGCCGGACTCGAGGACCCAGCTGCTGCGCAGGTTCATGAGGTTGCTCCAATCGGGGTTACGGGGAGGGCGGGGTCAGGACCGGATCCACTGGGCGGTCAGGGTGCTGTAGTAGCCAGAGCCGCCGAGGGTGCGGACGGCGGCGGTGTGGTTGTGGTAGCCGGCGAGCTGCAGGACGTTGCCCGCGGTGAGCTTGATGAGGCCCTCGCCGCCGACGGTGACGGCGCCGGTGGACGCGGGGGACAGCCAGGTCATCCGCGGGACCCCGACGCCGCCGAGGTGGATGCGGGCGCCGCGCACGCCGGTGGTGGAGTCGCCGTTCCAGGCGATGTGGCCGGTGACCCGCCACCAGCCGGTGCGCGGGACGACGAAGCTGTCGGTGCCGTTCCAGCCGGCGAGGTCGTCGATGTCGACGTTGTTGAGGGTGATCGGCGTCCAGGTGCCGGCCGGCACGCTCTGCATCGTCGTCTGCGAGACGGTGCACAGGACGGTCGCCTTGCCCTCGGCGTACTGCCAGGCCGCGCCGTCCCAGCGCTGCAGGACGCCGGCGTTGTCGCGGTACTGGCCGGTGTAGGCGCCGGTCGTCACCGTCCCGTTCGCGGCGATGCCGCCGTACGCCTTCGGGTACGACTGCCAGGTCGTGCCGTCCCAGCGCTGGAGCAGGCCCGACACGTCCCGGTACTGGCCGACGTACACGCCGTTGAAGCCGCTGGTCGGCATGATGCCGCCGAGCGCCGTCATCGGGTAGTGCTTGGTGGTGACGACGCCCGGGGCGGTCCACTGGACGCCGCCGTTGCCGGCGGAGGTGCCGGCCGGCACCGAGACGGTGTACAGCTGGAAGGAGCTGCCGGGGCCCGAGGCCGGGACCACCGGGATGGCCGCGGGCGTGCCCTTGATCAGCCGGATCACGGCGTCGGTGGAGCCGCTCTTGTCGTAGGCGTCGTCGAGGACGGCCAGTTCGATGACGTCGATCCGGCCGTACTGCGGGTCGCCGTCGGCGATGGTGAGCGTCTCGGGGGCGGTCACCGCGATCATGTACGCGCCCTGGGCGGTCTCGTAGCCCTGGAGGACGGCCCGGCCGGTGCCGATGGTGCACTGCATCGCGGAGGTGCCGGTCAGCGCGAAGCCGCCCGGCACGATGCCCGGACGCGAGCGCAGCGGCGGCGAGGTGGCGCTCGATCCGCTGGGGGTGAGCAGCGCGGACAGGGCGAGCCGGGTGTCCTCGCGGGTCTGGCCGGTGGAGTGGAGCCAGGCGGCCCGTACGGTCATGGGTTCACCTCTTCTGTGCGGGGCGGGAAGGGGGGCCGGTCACCACGTGCGGGTCACCATTCGGCGCTGCGCCAGCGGACCGTCATCACGGCCTCCGGCGTCGCCCCGTCGGGCCGGAACGCCAGCTCCGTACGGCCCGGTTCGAGCACGAAGAGCTCCTCCGGGCTGGAGTCCGCCATGGCGGTGTGGCGCCGGGACGCGGTGCCGTTGAGCATCACGGTGCCGTTGGCGGTGTCGACGACGAGCTCGTCGCCGGCGGCCAGGTCGATCGCGTAGCGCAGCCGGCGCCGGCTGACCCGCTCGGTGACGGTCGGCATGGAGCAGGGGCCGCGGAAGGTGATCAGCGGGTGGGCGGCGGCGGAGCCGGTGTTCTCGGCGACGGCGTCGCCGGTGGAGGTGGCCTGGCCCCAGGAGAGCGGCCACTGCAGGCCCTCCGGCGGCCAGGTCAGGCCGGACTCGGGCTGCGGGGCCGTGGTGCTCGCGGACTCCTCGTTGACGCCGTAGCGGCGCGGGTCGGAGGCCAGCCACTGGATCGACATCCGCGAGCTGCCCTGGGTGGCGAAGCCCTGGTCGGCGGGGACGACGCGCTGGGCGATCCGGGCGCGTACGGCGAGGAGTTCGCCGTGCAGCCGGACGGTGAGCCAGCGCTCCTCGTCGAGCAGGGCGAGCGACTGGCGCAGGGCGCGGATGGCCTCGGTGGCGGCGGAGTACTCCGGCATCAGCACGATCGTGCCGCTGATCTTGCGCGGCTTGGCGTAGCGGGAGCCGGGCCAGGCGCCGTGCGAGGTGGGCCGGTCGGCGTCGGAGGAGTCGTACTCGGGCAGGTCCTCCCAGCCCTGGAGACCGGAGCGGTCGACGTTGAACGGCGTACCGGGGCCGATGAGAAGCCCGGCCCACTGGATCTGCCCGTCCTGGGTGATCAGTGAGCCGGGCGCGAGGTCGGCGGTGAGGTTGCTTCCGGCGTATGTGGTTGTGGTCTCGGCCATGGGGCCGTCACCTCACTTCTGAGGGGCTGTCGGGCTTCTGACGGGCTGTCGGGCTGTCGGACGGGACGGGCTGTCGGACGCGACGGCTCAGCCGTGGGCGGCGAGGAGGAAGAGCAGGTCCTCGGCGGTCGACCGCGGGCCGGCGCCCGGATCCTCGTGGAACTCCGAGATGCGGTGGGGCCGCCGGGGAGCCTCGGTGAGGGTCGGGTCGCGCCGCTGTTCGAGGACGGTGAGCGGGTCGATGCGCGGCGCGCTGTCGGCGCCGGGGAAGACGACACCGCCCTCGGCGAGCATCGGGATCTTGTCGATGTCGACGCCGAAGTGCTTGCCGAGGAAGTCGAAGCTCAGCTTGTTGAGCCCGTCGATGATCCAGTTGGCGAAGGCGATGAGCCCGTTGATCGGGCCCTTGACGACGCCGAGCACGGCGGTCAGGGCGCCCTTGATCAGCTCGCCCATGCCGTGCAGGGCCTTGCCGACCGCGTCCTTGGCGTGCCGGAAGAAGCCCGGGATCTTGTCGGTGAAGAAGGACAGGAACGGGTGGATCGCGTTCTTGATGCCGCCGACGGTGCGCGAGGCGATGCCGCGCAGCGCGTTGCTGGCGGAGCTGACGGAGGAGCCGACGCGGGAGATGCCGCTGATGCCGGAACCGATGAGCTTCAGCGCCGTCTTGAACAGGGTGAGGTACGCCTTGAAGTAGGTCCCGACGGCCTGGCCGATGAGCTTGATGACCGGCTGGAGGAACGTCCAGACGGCCTGGAAGCCCTTCAGCGCCTGCTGCATGACCTGCTTGATGATCTTCTGGCCGGTCTCGGTGTTCACCGCGTACTCGATGAGCCAGGCGGCGACGGGTACGAGGATGCCGACGAGGAAACCGATCGGGTTGGCCCGCATGGCGAGGTTGACACCGGTCATGGCGACCGAGGCGATGGTCATGACGGTGCCGTAGGTGTCCATGAGCTTGGTGATGGTGTCGGTGATGGGCAGCAGCGGGGCGAGGATCGAGAGGATGCCGCCGAGCGCGGGGCCGAGCTTCCCGGCGACCGTCCGCGCCTTGCCCGCCGCGGTGCCGATCCTCTTCATGCCGGTGGCGGCCTTGGACCGCTGGATCCGGCGGACGGAGTCCGCGGTGCCGGACGCGCCGGTCCCGAGGCCGCGTACGGAGGTGCCGGCCGTGCGCAGACCGGTGGCGAACCTGTCCAGGCCGCCGGCCGCGCGCTGGGCGTTCTCCTTGAGCCGCTTCAGTCCGTCGCCCGCCTGGCCGACACCCTGTTTGAGGGATCTCATCACCGGTACGGAACCGGCGAACGGGTTCGGGAAGGCCGCGGCGGCACTCATCCGCGTGCCTTCGCCAGGTACATCAGCGCGTCGGCGGTGGACTGCGGGTCGCTGTTACGGGCCGCGTGGTAGTGCTCGATGTGCAGCCCGGCACCGCCACCGCTGCCCCCCTGCAGCTGCGCCGACATCCGGGCGCGCCGGGCGGTCATGGCGAGCAGCCGGTCCAGCTTGGACAGCGGCAGGACGGCCTCGGCCTCGCCGGCCTCGGCGAGGATCGCCGGGACACCGCCGCTGCGGGGCATGACGACACCGCCGGTGGCGAGCATCGGGATGGTCGGGATGTGGACGCCGAAGGTCTTGCCGCCGACGATCGGGACCCAGCCGGGGACGCTGACCTTGACCCCGTTGACCGCGTTGATCATGCGGTTGATCAGGCCGATGACGGCGTTGACCGGGCCGGACACACCGCTCTTGATGCCCTCGAACGCCCGGGACGCGATGTCCTTGAGGCCGTTCCAGATGGAGGACATCTTGTCCTTGACGGCGGTGAAGGCGTTCGGGATCGCGGACTTGATCCAGTTCACCACCGGGGTGATGACGGACTTGATGCCGTTCCAGACGGCGCCGACGACCGTCTTGATCGCCTTCATCACCGTGGTGATGACGGTCTTCCAGATGTTGACGTAGGTCTTGATGACGGTGGCGACGGCCTTGACGACGACGGAGATCGCCGACTTGATGCCGTTCCAGACCGTCTTGATCAGCTGGCCGGCCTTCTTCATGATCGGGCCGATGGCCTTCATGACCGCGCTGATGACGACCTTGATGCCGTCGAAGGCCTTCTTGAGGATCTTCTGCATCGTCTTCGACTGCATCGCCATGTCGACGATCTTCTCGATGAGAGGCATGAAGAGTTCGATCAGGCGGGCGAGGAAGTTGCCCTTCATGGACTTGTTGAGCTTGTCCTGGCCCTTGGCGGCCTTGCCGGCGCCGGACTCGTACTTGCCCATCTTCGTGCCGGCCGACTCGGCGGTCCTGCCGGCCTTCGTCATCGACTTCTCGGCCTGGTCCGAGGCGGTCTTGAGGTTCTTGAGCTGGGAGCTGGAGCCCTGGGCGCCGGTCTTGAGGTTCTTGAGCTGACCGTTCGCCGCGTTGCCGGCGTCGCCGACCTTCTTGACGGAGGTCGCGGCGCCGGATGCCTGCGTCTTGATGGTGCGCAGGGAGTCGGACGCCTTCTTGAGGGAACTGACGAGAGACATGGGTGTACCTCCTTTCGGGGTGGATTCGGGGTCAGCCGGCGGCGATGACCCGCTCGGCCGCCTGGGCCGCGGCCTTGAGGTTGTCGAACGCCGTCTTCACGTCATCGCCGGCCTTGGCGAGCCGCTCGGCCTCCTTCGCGGCGTTCGCGAGGGTGCGCGGCTTGGGCAGCTTCTTGGGGTCGAAGTTCCGCTGGGAGGTGGCGAGCGTGCCGATGGCCGTGGCGAGCGTCTCGATGTCCGTCGGCTTCGCGGCGTCGGTCGCCTTGGTGACCGCCTCGACGCCCTTGGCCAGCTTGTCGAGCTGGGCCTTGCTCTTCATCTTGCCGACGGCCTTGTTGAAGTTGATGATCCGGCGGTTGATGTCACCGAGGGCCCGCTTGAGGGCGTCGAAGGTCGATGGATCCGGCGGGGTGGCCGCGGTCGCGCCCGGGACGTTGCCCGCCTCGCGGTCCCGGACCGTCTGGGCCGGCTGGAGCCTGGGGAACCGGCCGTCGGGCTCCATCGCCAGGATCTTGTTGCGGAGGTAGGGGCCGAGTCGGGGGATCCAGCCCAGCACCCAGTTGAAGAGGATCTTCTGCAGACCGCGCTGGAAGTTCTTGAAGTTGGTCAGGAACATCAGGGCGATGACGGCGCCGACCATGGGGATGAAGAGGCCGCCGATGGCCGCGGTGAGCCAGTTCTTCCAGTCGGCCTCTCCCTCCTTCTGCTTCTCGAACGCGGCGGCGAACCCGTCGAGACCCAGGCCCTCCAGGTACTCCGTCCACCGCTCCTTCTGGAGCTCCTCGTAGATGCTCGCGAACCGCTCGGTGAACTTGAACGGCAGCAGTGCCGTGGTGACGACCTTGGGTTCTTCGCTGATCAGGGCGGCCTTGAGGTCGGAGACCTTGAAGGTTTCGGTCTTCCCCTTCTTCTCCGCCTCCGTCTTCCCCTCGTGGTTGCCGTCGTACTGGAACTCGAGTTCTTTGGACTTGTCGCCCTTGTTCAAGGTGAGGGCGTCCTTGAGCGCGGCGATCTCCGCCGAAAGCTCCGGAATCGTTGTGGCTGTCATGGTTGCTCCGCTTCCGGCCCGTGCGGGCCAAGCGCCGAAAAGCCCCCGCCGGTCCCGGCGGGGGCTCGTTCGTAAGGGGGCAGCCGGTGCTGCTACGCGGCGCCCTCGTCCCGCCGGGGGCCACGGCGCGCCGTCGCGAGGGCGTCGTTCCAGCCCGCCGCGTACGCGAGGCTCTCGTAGCGGGAGACCTCGGCGTACAGCGTGCCGAGAAGCGCTCTCTTGTCGAGGGCGACGGGTCCGTCGAGGAGCTGGCGGAGGCGGTCCTGGAGCGGGATGTGCGGTCGCGATGCCTCGGCCTGCTGAGTCATGGACGCCTGCCTTCCGGTTGCTTGCCCGTGCGTGCGTGGCGGCGCCGCGGAGTGAGGCGGGGGCACCACATGTTCGAACTACTGTGCGAACAGAGTTTGGAACACCTGTTCGGGTTTTGTCGAGCGGGAAACGTCTGACGGCGTGTCTTCTTGCGGGTTCTCCGAAGGGGTTGGTCCTCGAACAGAGCTTGTGTTCGACCGGGGTACTCTGGAAGGCGCGTTCCCCGGACCTGACTCATTCGGGGGGCCGGGGGCGCGAGGGGCGCGTGGGGACCCCAGGGGGTTGGAAGGCAGTGCTGACGCATGGACACGGAGCCGGCAGGTAACCGGCGCGAGCAGGTCATCGACTGGCTCGAATCCCACCCTGATCTGCCTCATCTCTTCGCACGGCTCGCCGAGCTCGTCCACGTCGCCGGGTACGCCCCGGAGGACCTCGTCGTGCTGCCCCGCGCCGAGGTGGACCGCCGCGAGACCGCCGCGTTCACCGCCGGCTGGGCCGAGGCCGTCTCCGACGAACTCCCGCGCATCCGCAGGGAGTACGAGCGGCGCGTGGCCGACGCCTACGCACAGGGTCAGGGTGACGCGCGTGGAATACGGCGCCCGCAGCGGCGTACGGACGCCCACCACGAGGGCGCCCGCGTCATCCCGCTGCCCTTCGCCCGGCTCATGGAACCGCCGGCCGTGGTGGTCGACGCCGAGGAGCGCGTCCGCCGGGAGCGCGAGCTGTTCGAACAGCGCTCCGAGCCGGAGTACGAGGAGCACGCGCCGGAGCCCGCGAACGAGCCCGTGCCGACGACAGCGCCCGCGCGCGCGAACGCGCCGGAGCCCGAGCGCACGGCCGACCCCGAGCGCACGGTCGAACCCGAGCGCACGGTCGAACCCGAGCCGGAGCCCGAGCCCGAACCGGACGTCCGGGCCGCCGGCGCCCAGGAGAGCCGCACCCGCCGGAACCCCCAGCCGGTGCGGAAGGTCGTCCGCGGCAAGGGCGGCCGCCCGATCGTGCCCCCGCTCAGCGGCGTACCCGGCCAGACCGGAGGCGCCCCCGAGCGGCGCGGCCGCCGGCTCTCCGAACGCGCCAGGAGTCTGGAGGAGGAGCTGGCCGCCGAACGAGCACAGGAAGCGCCCCCGGATCCCGCTTCCTGACGGGAGCGGGATCCGGGGGCGACGGGGGCGTCAGCCGAAGAAACGGGCGAGGGCCGAGGGGGAGACCGCCGGATCGGCGGCACCCTCCACGGCGGACTGTCCGTCCTGGTCCTCGTCGTCCTCCTCGTCCTTGACGACGGGGCGGGGGACGGGCTGCGGCGGATCCGGAGTCTCGTCGTCCTCGCCGGTGTTGACGCACTGGAACATCCAGTTGGAGACGGCCAGATGGTCCACGGCGGCGGCGAGGAGATGGTCGGAGAGCGACCACTCCGCCGCCTCCCCGTGCATCTCGCGCTGCACGGCGGCGTCCGCGGGAAGGTGCTTGATCAGCACCATCAGACGCCGGCTGGACAGCTCGCCCCGGTGCCAGTCGAGGAGGTCGGTGGCGTAGTAGCGGAGCAGGTCCGCCTCAAGGGCCTCGGCGTGTTCGTCGACGAACTCGACGAGGCTCAGTCTTCCCCCAGGCCGAGCCCCGTCTCCTTGCCGTAGGCCTCCAGGATGGCGGCGATGTCCTGCATGGTGACGTCGTGCTGCTCGAAGCGGGCGAACTGCTCCTCACCCATCAGGAGTGCGAGCAGGCCGTCCACGTCGTTGTCGTCGAGCTTGCGCAGCGCCTTGGCGGAGGAGCGGCTCAGCTCGGTCGGAAGGGTGAAGGTGTCGCCGTCCAGTTCGAAGGACCACTTGCGACCGTGGGCCTCCTGTCGCTGGGCGCGGGCGGCGTTGACGTCGAAACGGGCCATGGTGATGCGTACTCCTTGGTCGAGTGAGTGAGGAGAAGAGGGGTGGGGGGGGGGGGGGGGTGGGGCGCCCCCCCCCCGGGGGGGCCCGCCCTTCTCCGTACGCCCGGCCGTCAGCTCTTCTGGGCGGCCAGCTCCTTCGCGGCCTCCGTGAGGTCCTTGGCGGTGTCGATGGCTCTCCAGTACGCGCCCTGGGGCAGCGGGAAGCCCGCCAGGCGCCGTTCGCGGGCGAGGCGGGGGAAGGTGGTGCGCTCATGGTCGCCGAGGTCGGGGAGGAGCTCTGTGAAGGCCGCGGCGAAGACGTACACGCCGGCGTTGATGAGGAACGGCGACGGCGGCGCCTCGATGAAGTCGGTGACGTTCCCGAAGGTGTCGGTCTCGACGGCGCCCCACGGGATCCGGGGGCGGGCCAGGGCGAGCGTCGCGAGGGCGTCGCGCTCGGTGTGGAAGGCGGCCATCTCGCGCAGCGAGAAGCGGGTCCAGATGTCGCCGTTCGTGGCGTACCAGGGCTGGTCCGGGGCGGGCAGGTGCGAGGCGGCGTACTTGAGGCCGCCGCCGCGGCCCAGGGGTTCGGTCTCGACGACCGTCGTCACCTTCAGCGGCAGGTTCGCGGTGGACAGCCAGTCCTGGAGCACCTCGGCGAGGTGGCCGCAGGAGACGACGGCGTCGGTGACGCCCTCGGAGGCCAGCCAGGACAGCTGATGGCCGATGATCGGGGTCCCGGTGCCCGGGATCTCGACCATCGGCTTGGGGCGGTCGTCGGTGTACGGGCGGAGCCGTGTGCCCTGGCCGCCCGCCAGGACCACGGCCTGCGTCGGAGAGGTGTGCATACGGGGAACGATAGGCGCCCCGTATGTCCGATGTGCGGGACGACGCTCAGCTCGCGCGCATCACGCCGGTCGCGTACGAGGTGTCGCAGACCGGGCGGGAGAAGGACTGGGCGCGGGAGGGGCCGTAGTGCTCGACGGCGGCGCGGCCGAGGGCACGGGCGATGGAGAAGCAGTGCTTGGCGAGCGAGGGCCGGTTCTCCACCTCGCGCTGGAGGTGGGTCAGGGCGGTGCCGGGGTCCTTCTCCTGAAGCTCTGCGAGGAGCTGGTCGCGGAGAATATCCTGCGGGGCACGGGACTTGGCCCGGACGGAGACGTCCGTGGCGGAGGCCGTGAGCTGGGTCCCGGAGTCCTGGCCGGCCCACGGAACGGCGGACACCGCGAGCGTTCCCGAGAGCACCAGGACGACGGGCAGGACGAGGGCGAGAGAGCGGCCGATTCGGCGGGCAGTGTGCGTCACGCAGGCGAGCGTAGCGGCCGGTAGTGATATGGCGACATTTAGTCACTCTCGCGAGGGATGGTTCGAGGCGTCTTTTCGAATCCCGTGTTGACGCGGGGCTTCGGGCGCGTCCCTGAATGCCGGGGTTTTCCGGGGTAAGACCGTTGTGCGCCGGGGGTGCGCCCGTAGTGCGTCCGTTTAAACGAACAGCCCCGCGTCTGCAACAGACGCGGGGCCGTACGGCAGTGCTCGGGGCGGGTCTCAGTCGCTGAGGCGGGCGCCCGTGGAGGTGGAGAAGACGTGCAGCTCGTCGGCGCGCGGCACGACGTGCAGCGTGGAGCCCTTGGCGGGCACGTCACGGCCGCCGACGCGGACCACCAGGTCCTTGTCCTCGCCGCCGACGCGGGTGGAGCCGTACACGAAGCCGTCCGAGCCGAGCTCCTCGACGACGTTCACGGTGACGGCCAGGCCGTCCTTCGAGGTGGCGCTCTGCACGTCGAAGTGCTCGGGGCGGACGCCGACCGTGACGGTGGTGTCGCCGGCGGCGGACGCGGCGGCGATGGCGTCACGGGTGACCGGGACGACGCTGTTGCCGAACTTCACGCCGCCGTCGGTGATCGGGACCTCGACCAGGTTCATGGCCGGGGAGCCGATGAAGCCGGCGACGAAGAGGTTGGCGGGCTTGTCGTACATGTTGCGCGGCGAGTCGACCTGCTGGAGCAGACCGTCCTTGAGCACGGCGACGCGGTCGCCCATGGTGAGGGCCTCGGTCTGGTCGTGCGTGACGTAGACCGTGGTGATGCCCAGACGGCGCTGGAGGCCGGCGATCTGCGTACGGGTCGAGACGCGGAGCTTGGCGTCGAGGTTCGACAGCGGCTCGTCCATGAGGAAGACCTGCGGCTCGCGGACGATGGCGCGGCCCATGGCGACGCGCTGGCGCTGACCACCGGAGAGCGCCTTCGGCTTGCGGTCGAGGTACTCGGTGAGGTCGAGGATCTTCGCGGCCTCCTCGACCTTGGCGCGGATCTCCGACTTGTTGACGCCGGCGATCTTGAGCGCGAAGCCCATGTTGTCGGCGACGGTCATGTGCGGGTACAGCGCGTAGTTCTGGAACACCATCGCGATGTCCCGGTCCTTCGGCGGCAGATGCGTGACGTCGCGGTCGCCGATGCGGATGGAGCCGGCGTTGACGTCCTCGAGACCCGCGAGCATGCGCAGGGAGGTCGACTTGCCGCAGCCCGAGGGGCCGACGAGGACGAGGAACTCGCCGTCCGCGATCTCGATGTCGAGCTGGTCGACGGAGGGCTTGGTGGCACCCGGGTAGATCCGGGTGGCCTTGTCGAACGTGACCGAAGCCATGGTGATGTGTCCCTTCACCGGCAGGAACGTGCCGGACGATCCGAGTAAAGGAAGGATTGAGGTCTAGTCCACCAGGGTGAACTCCAGGCGACGCTACCTGGCCGTGCCCGATCTGTCAGCACTCGCGGGCCCGTGAGATTTCCGACCGTGGCCGGGGCCGGGTTGGTTACACTTCACTCGCTGCCGCCTTAGCTCAGTTGGCTAGAGCGCTTGACTTGTAATCTTGAGGTCGTCGGTTCGATTCCGACAGGCGGCTCTGTGGAAGTCGGAGGGCCCCGGACGCGTGACGCGTCCGGGGC
>NZ_JBSHDU010000104.1:0-26617 GCF_053616475.1 Streptomyces sp. NPDC055815
ACCGTAGCTCGCACTACGGTCGGGGCCCTCGGGCGTTGCGCTCTACAGCTTGTCGGCGGCCAGTGCTTCGATCGCGGCGGAGAAGGCGGCTGGCTCGAAGGTAAGGACTGGCCCACCAGAGACCTTCGAGTCTCGAACGCCGACGGCGCCGGGGCTCGTGTTGACCTCGACGCACTCGTTCTGTGCGGCGCTCGCCGACGACTTGAACCAGCCGTCGGCTGCGAACTGGACGGGGGGCTTGGCGGCGCTCATGCGTCGTACTCCGATCGTGCGTTGGTCAGCAGCTCAAGGGTCCGGCCCTTGTCGGCCGCCTGGCTGCGCAGGTCATCAAACATGATCTTGTAGTCGGTGACGTCGGCGGGGTCGTCGAGGTACATACCGCGACGGTGCAACTCCAGGTAGACCACGGACATGTTGTTGACCGGTTCGGCGACGTCTTCTCTGCCGAGGATCAGGAAGTGTCCGCCGCTTCCGGCGTCGGGCGCCCCGACATCGAAGGGGAGGACCTGAACCCTGACCCGGGGGCGCTCGGCGAGCTGTCGCAGGTGGTCTATCTGCTCGGCCATCACCGCCGCTGATCCCACACGCCGCTTCAGTACGGCTTGATCCAGGATGATCCACAGCCTCAGGTCCTCGCGGTCGAGGATCTGCTGCCGCCTGATCCGGGCCTCGACTCGGGCGTCGATGACCGATGCGTCTGCGTGGGGGTCTTGCTGCTCGTGGAGGTGGCGGGCGTATTTGGGTGTCTGGGCGAGACCGGGGACGAGAGATGTCGCCCACACGTACTCGTACTCTGCGATCTCCTCGAAGGCGTGCAGGGCGTTCAACCAGGGCGCGGCTTCCGCGTTGTCCATCCACCACCCGTCAGCCTGTGAGCGGGCGAGCTCGACGAGGTACTCGGTCTGTTCGTCGGTGGCGCCGGAGGCCTGCGCGATGGCCCGCAGGGTCGGGAGCTTGAGGGCGCCCCGGTCCTGCCACATCAAGTACCTGTTGACCGTGCCGGGCGAGACCTCGGCGGAGCGTGCCACGTCGCCTTGCGTCAGCCCTTGAGCGTCCATCAGTTGTCGGAGTCCGCGGGCGATCTGCATCCGACTGGCGGGACCTGCCGCCGTGCTCCGTGTCGCCATGTCCACCCCTCCGCCTGAGCCGTACCGCGGATTTTCGGCACGAGCTCGATCACCACCCGCAGGGTACGCGGCAGTCGTCACGGTGTGCTCCCTCCTCCACTGTCCCCAATGCGGGGGAAGTTCAGCCGAACGGGTACCAGTAATTGAAATTCAATGGCAGTGTTTCAAGTAGCACCCGGTCGTGTGCGTCGAATCACGCAACGTGACCGAAGGGCACCCCCTAGGACATCGGACAAGAGGGGACCGACACACCATGACGGCACGCAGTGCGCCGTCGGCAGACATCCGAGTCGACGTGCACGAACCTTCCGGCCTCACCGCCGGCCAGCGCGACCAGTTACACGCCCGGACCTGCGCGGCGGGCTGTGGATCGCGCCATCTCACCCGTGACGGCGGATACGCCTACGTGCGATCCGGAACCGAGGGCGGCCGACTCGGCTACTCGGTGAGGACCCACGACAACTGCCCGACTCTTGGGGGGAGTTCATGAGCCATACCCGTGAAGCATCCGACGTCGGGGCGCACTGGCTGGCCACGGCGAGATCTTCGTCGTGGGCGGTCTGGCACGACTGGCTGCACAGTACCTACGCCGTCCTGCCCACCGGCGCCTTATGGGACCTCATCGCCATGCCGCAGCACCGGCTGACCAGCGCGGCCGAGTACCGGCGGGAGGCCTGGACGGACGTCCCGATCCTCGCCGACCTCGGCACCGGCTACGTCTACGTGTGGGTCCCCGCCGGCACCCACACGACGTGGGCCGTCCCCGGCACCACCGCCCTCGGGCCGCCGTGGTGGATCGCCGTCCCCCGACCGGGCGGCCCGCAGGTCGCCGCGCGCCAATGGATCACGCCCCCCGGCCGGTTCCCTCGCCTGATGGACCCCGAGGCGCTGCGCGACGTTCTGCTCGCCACACCGACAACCGGCACCCGAGGGGAGGACGGCGCATGAGCGTGATCATTCCCCGCCTGTTCGGCGTGCGCGTGCCATGTCCCGAGGACGGCCCCGACTTCCGCGAAATCCGGACCTTACCGGCGGAGGCGGCCGACACCCCCGAGACGGCTGAGCTGCGAACGGGGGTGATGTATGGCCTGCTGTGCCTGCCCATGCCGGATGTCAAGCGACTGGCCCATCTCGCTGGCGAGCTCGCCGAGCACATGGCCGAGCGCGTCCTCAGTGACACCCTCCTGCTCGTCACGGACTACCACCGCGGACTGGCCACGATCAGCGTGATCGCCCCCGGCGGACGCGTCCACGCAGCGCTGGACCCGGACTCGCTCGCGCACATCGAGCCGACGGACCGGGTCGGCGTCATCCAGCACGACATGGGCCCGAGCGCTTACGTCCAGATCCAGGTGGCGCGGCCGTGATCCACTGCGAAACGTGGGCTGGACTCCCTGGTGACCCGTACCTCTGGCTCCTTGCCTGTGACGGCGCTCCGACGCCGTGGGCTGCCGTTCGACGGCTGACGGCGGCGGCGGAGCATCTCGCCGACCGGCTCGACGACGACCCGGACGACGTCCGCCCGTTCCCCGGCGCCACCCTGCGCCTCTGGCTCGACGACCGCATCGGGTGCGAGGACGTCGCGGACCGGCTTACCACCGGCGCGTACGTCCCGGAGGCGGTCACCGTGACCGGTCCCGGGCACGTTCTCTACACGCTCGCCGCGATGCCCGCCGACGGATGCGTCTGCCACCGGCCCCGGCCGCTCCGCGACCCAGCGACCGACGGGGTCCCCGCCGTGACGGGCGGGTGGTCGGCGTGATGCCCCCGACTGCCGCCGATGTGCTCGCGATGGCGGGCGAGCAGGTCCTCGCGGCGGTGCGGCTGAGGTGGCCGGGTGCCGAGGTGGTGCCGGGTCCGGTGACGCCGAGCGTCACGAGCTACGTGCAGCCGCTCGAAGTCGATGGTCGCCTCCTCTACGCGAAGGTTTCGGTGTGCGGGGTGTCGCTGGTGTCCGTGCTGCGCGGGGCGTGCGGCGATCTCGCGACCCTCCGGGCCCGGCAAGCGGCGTATCTGGTCTCACCCGGCTCGCTCATGGCGCGCGAGGCCGCGCAGTTGCGGACGTTGGCCGGTCCCGCCGCCCTCGGTACCGTCCCGCTCGCCGAGTACAGCCGCGGCGTGCTCTTCACCGAGCCGGTACCCGGCCCGACGCTCGCGGACCTGATGGAGGCCGAGCCGGGCCGCACGAGCGAGCTCCTCGGTCTGGTCGTGCGCGACGTCGCCGAGGGCCTCGCTCGCGAAGGCGTGGCGGCGGCCGTCGATCGGGGCCAGATTCGCGAGCGGGGCATCGGCGACACCTTCGCCCGCAAGTTCAACGGGCTTTCCGGCCTGCTGTATCTGCGGGAGACGGGCTACGGCGACGTCCTCGACGGTGTGGTGATCCGGCTTCGCCGGGCCCGCCGGGCGCCGTCGCTCCCAGGCGTGAGAGGCGTCGTCTTCGGTGACCTCAAGCCCGAGCACGCAGTCTTCCCCGACGGCCCCGCCGGACGGCCGGTGTTCCTCGATCCGGGGCTGATGCGCGGTCACGCGGTCGCGGACACCGCCAAACTCGTCTCCCGTACGGTGCTGGGACTGATCGGCCTCCCGTCGGCCCCGGATGCTGCCCGCGTGATCCTGGCCGGGCTCGACCCCTTCGTACGGGCCACGGCCCGGCGGCTGCCCGACGCCGAGCGGGAGGCGTGGATGCGCGAGCTCGTGCTCCTGGTCCTCATGGACACCACCTGCATCCTCACCACCTATCTCACGGCGCCGGCGGATCTGCCGCTGTCCGCCCACGCCGCCGGACTCCGCGCCCGCGCCCACGAAGTGACCGGACTCCTGGACCGCGCCACGGCGCCGCTCCTGGCGGCCGTGGACGGGCCGACGCTGTGGCGGCTGTATCTGACCTGCGCACGAAAGGCGGTACACACATGAAGGTCGGACTCGTCGGCGCGGGCGCGGTCGGGCAGAGCGTCGGTGCCCTCCTCGTCGGTTCAGGGTGGTGCGAAGAGGTCCTCGTAGCCTCCGGCTCCGAGGTCAGCGCCCGAGGACTCGTCACCGATCTTGAGGACCTGACCCAGGTCACCCGTTCACCGGTCCGGGTGGCCGTCGCCGCCCCGGACGACATGGGCGACTGCGACGCGGTCGTGGTCTCCCCGCGCGCCAAGTTCACCAACACGGCCACCGCAGATGTACGCATGGCCGGACTCGCAGCGAACGCCCCGCTCATCGCCGCTCTCGCGCGGCAGTTCACCAGCTACCCCGGTGTGGCGGTGATGGTGACCAACCCCGTCGACGTCCTGACACGCCTGTTCGCCGAGGTGTCCGGCTGCCCGCGTGTGCTGGGGGTCGGGGCCGCCACGGACACCGCCCGCTACCGCCTCACCCTGGCCCGCCTCCTGCGCGTGCCCACGGACGCCGTACGCGGGCACGTGATCGGAGAGCACGGCGACGCCGCCGTGATCTGCGCCTCCACCACCACCGTGCACGGCCGCCGCACGCACGTGCCCGTACAGCGCGTCCGCGACGAGCTCGCAGCCCGCCCCCGCCGCATCAGCGCCGGAATCGGCCGTACCCGCTCCGGCCCCGCCGGAGCTGTCCTGACCGCCCTCACCCACGCCCTCGGCCTCATCGACGGCGTCACCGAGGTTTCCACCCGTCAGGACGGCGGCGTCTGGCTCGGTATGCCGGTGGCGTACACCGCCGGCACGCCGACCCTGTGCCCGCCGCCGCTCGACCCCTCCGAGGCCGCCCAGCTCGCGGCGTCCACGGAGAAGCTCCACACCGCCTACATCCAGCTCGACAAGGAGAACTGACCCGTGAGTGCTGTACGTATCGCCACCGCCGACGGCCAGGCCGTCACCGTGACCAGCGTCGGCGAGGCCGTCCCGGCGTGGGCCGCCCGCTACTTCGGCGCCTGGTGGACCGCGACGCCGGTCACGGACATCGCCGGACCCGTGGTCTCCGGCGATGTCGACGAGGAGGAGCTGCGCGCGCTGACGGCCGTGGTCGATGGCTCCTCACCGGAGCGGATCGAGTATGCCGGCGCCGAGATGCTCTTCGTCCGCGACGGCTCCATGGTCACGGCCGTCCAGCCGAGCGAGGGTCTCGCCTACCGGTGGGACGCGGAATGGAAGCTGCTGCGGATCGCCGGCACCGATGAGACCGCCGTCGCCACCGCCACCGCCCGCCTCGCCCGCGAGATTGTCCGGGCCCAGCTCCTCGCCGACGGATGGGCGATTCTGCACGCCTCCGCCGTCACCGACGAGGGCGGCGCCACGATCCTCACCCTCGGCGACAAGGGCGCGGGCAAGACCACCACGGCCTTCACCCTCGGCCGTGCCGGATGGGCGATGCTCGCCAACGACCGCGTCTTCGCCCGCGCCACCGCCGACGGCATGGTGCGTGTACTGCCCTGGCCGTCCGCCGCCGCGGTCGGCTTCGGCCTCCTCGACGCGCTCGACCTCTACGAGACCGTCCGCGAGCGCCTCGCCTCCGGCGAGCAGATGCACCCCACCCAGCACCCCACTGTGACCGACGCCCTCCTTACCGGCAGCCGCACCCCGCTGTGGAAGAAGAACGGCAAGGGCGAGCTGAAGCCGCAGTTCTTTCCCGATCAGCTCACGTCCTGGCTGTCCATCCCGCTCGCCACCAAGGGCCACGCGGCCGGAATCCTCTACCCGCAGATCACGCGCGAGGCCGCCCCGCGGCTGATTGAGATCTCGCGCGGCGTCCAGGACGGCGACTTCTTCGACGAGACGACCGAGGACCGCTACCCCGACGTCTTCGGACTCCTGCCCCCGCCCGCTGACCACACCGCCCTCCGCGCCGCCCTCGCGGACCTGCCCCGCCAGGGGCTCGTGATGGGCCACGACGTCACCACGAACGCCACGCTCCTCAAGGAGGCCGTCTCCGGCCTCCGCGCCTGACCACAAGACCGCCGGTCCGAGCCCCCCTCGCGGACCGCTTCACGTGCCCCTCCTCGCCCCAGCCGCGCGAGGAGGGGCATTTGGTCGTCCGGGGTGGCTCAGGGTGGTGATGCCAGAATCTCGGCCATGTCAGAAACCTTCTGGACCGCCGTCGGTGCGATCGGCGGCACGCTGGCCTTCGGCGGCGTCATATGGCAGGCCAATCTCACGCGCCAGTCCGTCAAGGTCAGCCAGCTGATGGCGGCTGACGCCATCCGTAGCCGACTTGACTCCCAGGCCCCGGACATAACACTCAAGCTGGAAACCCCGCCCTGGGAGCCGCTGGCGTGGAACAGCTCCGGCATGCCCTGCGGCAGGTGGCCGACCGGGCACACGTGGCACTTCCCCGCGGACCAGGACGGGGCCAACCGGCTCGTGCTGCAACAGGTCCTGGTGCTGGAGAACCGCAGCGACCGGCGGGTCCAGGCCCGGTTCGATGGCGACCTGGTCGTGGCCAGGGACAACAGGCCCACGGCCGTCGGAGTGCTCCTCCTGGAGCCGGGGGAGACGACTCCGGACATCTACCTCCAGAGCGACTTCACCATCAAGCAGCTGTCGGAGAACTACGCGGCGAAGCAGACCGGTCAGGAACTGCCGCACCAGGTACGAGGCAGCGTCACGGTGGAGGACGACCGTGACAATGGAAGCACCGACCGGTGGGACCTGGCGCTGACTGGTACCCCCGTTCACCCGGTCCCCGACCGCGACGGTCTGTGGCAGCTCGCGCCCTGGCACCTCATCGAAGAGTCGGGCCTCCGGACCTTGGAGTACAGCCTGCTGCCACCGCGTCAGCGCATCCACTGGGTGTCACGGGCCCGTGGCATCCAGCTCCCAGAACCCGCCGGCGCTCCGGACAGCGTGTAGCCGACCGGCAGCGCTGCAACGCCAGTGGTGCGTCGTACGCCCGCCCCGCATGCCACCTCGCGGTGGCACGACGAGGGCAGGGCCGTTACGCGAGCGCCTGGCCGAGGTGGTCGCGAGAACGTCCGGTGAGCTGCCGGTGCAGGGCCTCGGCCCGGGAGCGGATCAGGCCCTCGCGGTAGGGGGCGGGGAGCCGGTCGAGGACGCCGGCGGCCATCTCGGCGGCCGCCGTGGGGTCGCCGTCCGCGCGCAGACACGCGGCGGTGTCCATGGCCAGCAGCGCCCGGGTCATCACCGACGGCGAGGTGGTGAGTTCGAGGGCGTTCTCCTGCGCGGCGTACGCGGCCGAGGTGTCGCCGAGGAGCGTGTACGCCTGCGACAGATGCACGTGGTGCTTCTGTCCGGGGTAGCCGAACCAGGTGTCGGCGGCCTCCTGGCCGTCGAGACGGTCGGCCATGTCCCGGACCTCGCGCACGGCGAGCCGGGCACGGTCGGTGTCGCCGAGGGCGGCGAGCGCGCGGGCCGTGACCGCCGCGGACAGCGCGGCCGCGGCAGTGGGTGCGGCGCCGGCCTCGCGTCGGGCCCGCGCGGCGAGGCGCGCGGCCTCGGCGGGGGCGCCGTAGTTGAGGGGCACCATGGCATGCCGGGCGAGGACCCAGGCGGTCATCCGGCGGTCGCCGGACTCGCGCGCGGCCCGCTCGGCGGTGGCGAACCAGCGGTGCGCATCGCGCTGGTCGCCGCGGTCGTGCTGGACGATCGCGACGAGTCCCGCGATCCCCGCGGCGGTCCGGGCGAGCTCGGCCCGCTCCCGCGCGGGGTGGGACCGGTTGAGGACCTGGCCGAGGAGGTCGAGATCGGCCTGCATCTCGGCGAGCACCGCGTCGGGGGATCGGCCCCGGTAGCCGCCCCGGTGCCGCTCGAACGCCGAGGCCAGATACGCCAGGTCACCGGCTCCGGAACCGTTCAGGCCCCCGTCGATTCCTTCCCTGGCCTGTGCGATGCCGGGCAGTGCGGAGATTCCCGCCGCTGCCGCTGCCGCCCCGATGAAACGCCGCCTGTCCACGTCCGTCTTCTCCCTGCCCTGGCGCCGCCGGTACTCCCGTGAGGCGGCCACGGCCCGCCGCACGTCGCCGACCGTGAGCCCGTACGCGGCGGCGATCGGCTCGTGCCAGATAGCCACCGGCAACCGCTTCTCCGTCTCCCACCTCTTCAAATTCTCCGGGTCGAACCATCTGCCGCCCTGTGCCTCCTCCACCAGCCGGGCCTGTTGCTCGCGCGTGCGGCCCGCGTCCTCGCGGAGGCCGCGGAGTAAGACCCCGATCCCGTTCGGGCACATCATGAGCCGCCCCCCTGCCGTACGTCGGTGTAATCGCATCCTTGGCCCCCCGCTCTGGCCCCCCGCAGGGCAAACGCACCCCCGCACGGCCCCTCTGTGAGGGTGTGCCCGCCCCGTTCAATGGGCGAACGCCACCGGGGCACCCGGACTCTCCCCACGGCCCTGGCCGCAGGAGAGGCCGCCCCGGGGGCGCCACTCGAAACGTCGATCGAGAGGAGCACAACCATGACCCTGACGGCCCCCGAACAGGCCACGCAGGCGGCGCCCGCCGCCGAGTACCGCGACCCTCGCGCGTACGTGCAGCCCGAGGTCTGGGAGCGCGAGATCGCCCTGCTGATGCGCGACTACCCGTTCGACGAGGTGATGGCGACCCGTCTGTTCACCGCCGCCGTCTCCTACCTGATCACCGCGATGGAGAAGTGGGGTCAGGGCCTGGAGATGTGCTGCGGCCGGATCGTCGACATCGCCGTCCACGTCTTCATCCTGGACACCGTGAACTACCGGCAGTTCTGCTCCGCGAACTTCGGCGGGAAGTTCCTGGAGCACATCCCCGAGATCGCGTTCAAGTACGACGGCTCCGTCGAGCGCACGGCCCAGATCATCGCCGACAACGGGTTCGACGTGGACTGGAAGCTGTGGGAGGCGGACTACGCCAAGTGCGGCCCGTGCTCCCCGGGGTCCAACTGCCACTGACCCGCAGGCCGTAAGGCCGGCGGCATCCGTGCCCGGGGGTGCCTCGCGCTCCCGGGCACGGCCGTGTCCTCCTTCGGGCGACGCAGTGCGGATTCCCCTCCGGCACGCGGGTGGAGGCCGGTAGCTTGGGCGGTCCTCGCCGTCCGGCCCGCGTACCCCGGAGGACCCGTTCATGACCAGCGCCGCCCCCACCACCCCGGCCGAGTACTGGGACAAGTACAAGCCCTTCAGGGGGGAGGGAGAGCAGCCCCGGCCCGCGGCCGGGGCATTCGACTGGACCGGGCTTGCCGACGGCGGGCCCGGCGCCGAAGTTCTCGGCGCCCCGGCCACCGCCCTGGACCTCGGGCCGGCGGAGGGTGAGAACGCCGCGTTCCTCGCCCGGGCCGGGGTGGAGGTCACTGCCGTGGACTTCTCGGCGGTCCAGGTCGAGCGTGCCCGTGCCTTCTGGGACGGCGAGCCCCGGCTCACGTTCGTGCACGCCGAGGCGTGCGCGTTTCTCGACCAGGAGACCCGCCGGTTCGACGCGATCTATTCGACCTGGGGCGCGGTGTGGTTCTCCGACCCCGAGGAGCTGTTCCCGCGCGTCGCCGCGCGCCTCGCGCCCGGCGGCACCTTCGCGTTCTCGCACCGCGAGCCGGCCGTCGGGCAGTACGGCGCCCAGCAGATGGGCGGGAAGTGGCTGGAGGGCCGGGAGACCGAACTGGCCGTATGGCGCTGGCAGTACGGTCCCGAGCAGTGGGCCGACATCCTCAAGCGCCACGGCTTCACCGCCGTCGATGCCCGGGTGCTGCCGCACCCGGATCCGGTCGCCCTCGGCACGCTCCTCGTCACCGCCCAGGCCGCGCCCTGAGCCACCCGGCCACGCCCCCAGGCAACAGTGAAGCCCCGGCACGCGCCGGGGCTTCACTCGTGTGACGGGCGGCTTTGCCACCGATGCGCAACGGCCGGAGGGCCCGGGATGGGAGGGTCAGTCCCACTCGGGGGCGGCCGCCAGGCCCCAGCCGACGTCACGGCATGCACCCCAGCCCGGGTCGGCCACCGGCCACCCGGTGTCGTGCAGGCCCCATCCGATGTCGCGTCGCATCGCAGTCCCCTCCCTGTACACGGGCCTCATGTGCAAGGCCCGGGACCGGCGACGCTATATGTGACCTGCAGGAACGAGGAAGGGGCGGGCGGGATCTCCGTCAGGAGGCGTGGCGGTAGGCGCCCGCCGGCCGTACGACCGTGTGCCCCCACCTGGCGTTGAGCTGGTCGAGGACGGGCTCGATGCGCAGCCGGGCCTCGCGCTCGGGGTCGAGGGACAGCTGCGTGCCGGGGCCTTCCTCGGCCGGTGTGAGCTCCTCGGCGGTGACGGTCAGGCTCCTGACGCGGGCCCGCTGGAAGGCGAGCGCGTCCCAGCCCCGCCACACGGCGGTGCGGAGGTCCTCCGTGTGCGCGGACGGCGCGGGGAGTTTCCGGGTGCGTACGACGGTCGAGCCGTCCGCGAGGCGTACGGACAGGGTGAGGCCGCGGGCGATCTGCCCGCGTCCGCGCAGCTCCTTGGCGAGCTCGGCGACGAGGTCGAGCAGCGCGGCCCGGATGAGGACCGGATCGAGCATGTCCCGGTCGAATGCGTGCCGGGCGGAGGCCGACTCCGGGCGGCGCAGCGGTACCACGGCGCGGGGGTCGATCCCGCGGGCCCTCTGCCGCAGCGTCCGCCCGGCCTTCCCGCCGACGACGCGGCACACGACCTCTTCGGGCATGGCGGCGAGGGCGCCGATGGTGTGCAGGCCGTAGCGGCGCAGTGTCGCGGCCTGCACGGCGCCGACCCCGTAGAGGGCATCGACCGGCAGCGGTGCGAGGAAGGCGCTCGCGGCCCGCTCGTCGGGCAGGTACAGGACCCCGGCGGGTCCGGTGCGGGCCGAGGCGGTCGCGGCCGTCGACCACGTGTCCGCGATGCCGATGCAGACGTCGATGCCGTGGAGGAGGGAGCGCACCCGCACCCGCCGGGCAATCTCGTCCGGCTCCGCGTCGTGGAGGCGGAGCACGCCGCCGATCTGGGCGAGGAGAGCCGAGGGCGGGAGGGGCTGGACGAGGGGGGTGACGTCCGCGAGGACGTCGAGGACGGTGCGGTACTCCTCGGGCTCGATGTCCGGTCGGCATCGCACGTGCATGATCATGCTCTCGCTCATGCCCCGCTCACCCTCTCCCCGCGTCCGGTGTGGACGAGCTCGCGCAGCGCGACCCGGGCCGCCGGCCCGCCAGACGGAGTGGCCCAGTACGGATGCCACCACAGCCGTACGGACAGCCGGATCAGCCGGCGCCGGAGAGTCGTGGTGCCCGCGGTCCCGGGGGTGCGGGGACGGGCGAGCTCCTCGTAGGTCCTGGTCCATGCCTCCTGGGCGGTGACCAGGTCGTCGGGGAAGGGGCGGTGCGTCATACAATTCAGTAGAGCATGTGTTCGAATAAGTTCGCCACGTGTGCACGCCGGAACCAGCGGAACGCGCGTTCTAGCCTGACCCGGCCGCCCCGCCCGACCTGAGGACCGCCATGACCACCCCCGCCCCGGTCAACCTCCCGCCCCAGCAGTGCCCGCCCCAGCTCCTGGGCCGCTGCGCCCGCTGCCAGGCCCCCTGCCACCGTTACGGGTGGGGTGGGAACCCCCTCTGCCTGACGCATAGGGCAGAGGTGGAAGCTCTGCAGAAGCCCAAGCGTCCGGTGGGCTGATGTCCGAGCTGCCGCCCGACCTCCCGCGTCTTCGCACCTTGGAGACGTGGCTCGTGGTGTCCCTGGACCGGGTCCGGGCCCGGATCACGGAGGCCGAGCAGCGCGAGGCGGCCATGCGGAACGTACGCGTTGGGCCGGCGGACCCCGGCTGGGTCCTGGCCTACCTGCGCGAGCGGGGCCACCGAGTACCGGCCGCCGTCCACATCGGCGACTGCCGCCTCGCTGGCAAGAACACCAGTCCCCTTACCCGCGGCGAGGCCCGCCGCGCCCTCGCCGAGGCGGGCTTGCCCGCCTGTGAGGTCTGCCGACCGGACTCTGACCTCGGACTGCTCGACTGACACCGGCCGGCACCGGTCAGCGGGCGCGCTGGCCTGGCACTGGGCAAGGCAACGTGTCGCGCCGTCCAAGCAGATCGCCGGGGGCGGCCCCGGACTGCGGTCATGCGGACTTCCGGCGCCGGGCCGGGGCCGCCTTCTTCGCCGCGGTCTTCTTCGCGGCCGCCTTCTTCGCCGGTGCCTTCCTGGCCGTGGCCTTCTTCGGCTTCGGCATCTCGTGCACCGTCGCCTCGCCGTCGGCGGTCTCGCCGCGGCTCTCCTTCGCCTTGGCCACGGACGCCTCCAGCGCGGCCATCAGGTCGACGACCGGCGCCGGCGGCGCTTCCCCGCCCGCGGCCGGGGCGGGCGTGCGGTGCTCGGCTTTCGCTTCGATGACCTCTAGGAGCGCCTCGGTGTAGTGGTCGCTGACGTCCAGGTCACCGATGCTGTCGACGGTCATCGTGTCCATCAGTGCGAGAGCGCCCTCGATCTCGTCGTCGGTCAGCGCGGTCGCGGGTGGGGTGAGCTCGGTGGGGGAGCGGATCTCGTCTCCCCAGTGGAGGCCGGACAGCAGAAGGGCGTCGCCGAGGGGGCGCAGGAGGCCGAGCCGCTCGCGGCCGCGGAGCGCGAACTTGGCGACGGCGACCTTCTCGTTGCGGGCGAGTGCCTTGCGGAGGAGGACGTACGGCTTCGACGCGACCGGGCCGTCGGCGGTCAGGTAGTAGGAGCCGGCGCCGTACTGCACGGCGTCGACCTGGTCCGCCGGGATGAACGCGACGATCTCGATTGCCTTCGCGGTGGGCAGCGGCATCGTCGCGAGGTCTTGGTCCGTGATGGGGATGATCTGGTCCGTGCTGACCTCGTAGCCCTTGCCGATCTCGTCCTCGGTCAGCTCGCGGCCGTCGAGCTCGCACGACTTGCGATAGCGGACGCGGCCGTGGATTTCGCCGTTCTTCATGTGGACCTGGCGGAAGGCGACCGAGTGCGACTCGGCCGCGGCCTCAAGCTTGATAGGTACCGTGACCAGCCCAAAGCTGACAGCTCCGGACCACAAGGGACGGGGCATTCGTACTCCTCCGCGGCCCCCCTGGGGGTCCCAGGCTATGCAGACGCCGTCCGTGATCGCACCCCCTTGGCGTGAGCCCGCACGACCACCCAGGGCATCAGCAGTCGGACCGCGGCGGGTCGGTCAACCGCCGGCGTACGCGATCGCCAGGACGGTGAGGGTGCTCGTGGGAGCCCCGACCATGATCACGGCGGTGACGTGCCCGCGGGCCACGGTCCGGATGATGCCGTCGTCCTCGCCGTACGGCTCGGAGTGCCCCAGGGGGTCCTCCTGTGCGTCGACGAGACAGACCGCGAGGTCCTGGCGCGCGCCGTCGGGGAGCTGTTTGTAGGTGTCGAAGACGTCGGCCGGGAAGCTGAGCCGGTAGGTCACGCGGCGCCCCGGCCCGACTCGCGGTCGGCACGGTGGCCGGCGTCGCGCAGAACGTCGCCAGTGTGGTCGACAGCCACGTCGCCGAGAGCGGGAGCGCCAGCGTGCTGGGCGCGGGCGGCGGCGATGCGGGGAGCGGCGGCCTGGAGCGCGTCGGCGGCCGCGGCCCACCGGTCGAGGACTACGGAGAGCTCATCGATCGGGGTGAGGTTCACGTCCGCAAGAAGCTGCTGACGGGAGGCTGAGTGCGGGAGTGCGTGATGGAGCCGGTCCACCGTCCACGTCTCACGTGCCGTCACGTCTGCCTCCCGGGCGTCGTTCCTGTCACCCGCCAGCCTACGCGGCCCACCGCGGCCCGGTCAGGCGCTCCGCTGAGTCCGCCCCGCGGGCGACATCCGGCGCCCACCAGGCCGCCCGGCCATGCCGACTCGACGCCGAGAAGACTGCCGTCTCGTAGGTCCCACTCACCACGTGCCTACCTCGCTCGGCAGCGGTGACTCACCATGGCGCAGGCTGCGGTGTTGCCCAACCGAGACGGCATTGGTGGGGCGGTGGTGAGTGTGATGGTGAGGCCCGTACCGAAAGGTGAGGCATCCGTGTGCCGCCGATCCTTTCGAGGAGCCGCTGATGTCCTCTCCCTCGCCCCGTGGCCTCGACGAGGCCCTCGACAACCTGGCCGAGGTCACCGGCCGATTCCTCGCCGGCCAGGACCTGGACGGTGTCCGCCGCACGGACGCCACGTTCTGGCAGCCGGGGCGCCGCGTCGTGGTGAAGGACGCCGACGGCCCCGTCCGCCGCTCCTCCTACCGGGCCGGCTGGCACCGCCTCACCGTCCGCATGGCCACCCTCGCCGCAGCTGCGGGCGGGGCGTACGGCTACCTCCACCATCCCGAAGCAGTCACCCAAGCCCTCACCTACGGCGCCCCGATGGCCGCGCTCGCCACGGCGGCCTGCGGCGTCACGTACCGGATCAAGGGCCGCGAACGGCGCGAGCTGCTGCAGGAATGGGTCGAGCCGCTGCACCAGGCGCTCGCCGGCCCCCTCCAGATCTCCGAACACACCGACCCCCGCACCTACCTCCACGTACCGGCCGACTTCACCGACGACGACGCCGAGATCCGCATCGACCTCCCGCTCCACCTCCGCTTCAACCGCGACACGATCGCCGAGCTGGTCATGCAGAAGCTCGCCCTGCAGAACGCCTCCTTCTCCTGGCGCCTGGCCGGACGCGACCCCCACCTCATCGTCAAGAAGAAGGACCGACCGCCGACCTCACTCGGCCTGAACGACCCCGGCGTACGCGACCTCCTCGCTTCCGTGCCCGAATCCGCGCCGCTCATCGGCCTCGGAGCCGGCAAGCAGAAGGTCTCGGTCGACCTCGACCACGACTCCCCCCACGTCCTGATCTCCGCAGGCACCGGCGGCGGCAAGTCCACCATCCTGCGCACGATCGCCTGCCAGTTCCTCCACAACGGCGCCCAGGCCCACATCCTCGACTTCAAGCGCATCAGCCACACCTGGGCCCGCGGCATCCCCGGGGTGAACTACTGCCGGGACATCGCCGACATCCACGACGCCCTGATCGAGCTCGGCACCGAGGGGCACCGCCGCATCCGGCTTGCCGAGCAGCTCGGCGACGACGTCCTGGCTGCCGAACCCGACCGGGTCGGCCCCCGCATCGTGATCCTCCTCGAAGAGATCAACGCGACCATGGCCCAGCTCCGCCGCCACTGGGAGAAGATCCGCAGCAGCGACGACCCCAAGACCAGCCCTGCGATCGACGCCCTCGCCGAGATTCTCTTCATGGGCCGCCAGGTACGCCTCCATGTCCTGCTCGTCGCCCAGTCCGCCACCGCCCGCGCCCTCGGCGGACCGGAGATGCGGGAGAACTTCTCCACCCGCATCCTCGTCCGCTACACCCTCAACGCCTGGAAGATGCTCGTCCCCGAAGTCCACCCCGCGCCCAAGCCGACCCGGCATCCGGGCCGCGTCCAGGTCGTCCTCGGCGGCGCCGCCCGCGAGACACAGGTCCTCAACCTCTCCGAAGCCGAAGCCCGCGCCTGGGCTATGGCCGGCATCCCCGGAAACCACCAGCCACTCACCCTCCACAAGCCAGGTACGACCGTGGGCAACCCGCCGGAGGCGGAGAGCGACGCCAGCTCGGAAACGGCCAAGTCGGCCGGGAGTGAAGCGGGGCTGGTCGGGCTCCGGGCTGCGCAGCAGGAGCTGGAGGGCATGACTCTCGCCGGCCTGCGCTGGGCCCGTCGCAACGACCCAGAGTTCCCCGCCCCCGCCAGCAGGTCGGGCGCGGAACACCTCTATCGCCTCGACGACCTCCACCAGTGGGCCCGCAACCGGCCCCGCACCCGGGATACGAACCCGAAAACCCCGGGCCGGAGCGTCGCCTGACCGCGATAATCCAAGGTCAACCAGACAGGCGAGAAAGGCCGGACGTGCTTCAGTTCTCCAACAACGGCGGGTCGCTCCAGATAAGGATCGACCCCACCCGGATCACCCTCAACCGCGGATTCGACGTGCACAGGCTCACGCTCAACGTGGAGCTGACGCCGTCCGGCGTTCCCAGCAGCGAGCTGCTGGACCACAGCGAGCTTGAAACCGACCTGTCCGTGACCGGACCGTACGGCAGATGGCTTGCCACCTCGGGACCCGCCCGCGTCGCCATGATCAACCACAGCACGTACAACGTACGGCTCGCCTTCGCGATCACGAATCAGCAGCTGCTGGACCTCGAAGAGCACCGCGCCGGCCAGGACCTCCAGCTGGAGCTCCACATCCGCGGCTTCCAGCCGCTGTGCCATGGGGTTGCGGAAAGCCGTGTGATGTTCCGCGTCCCGGCGAGCACCTGGCAGGACGAGATCCAGCGGCTCGGCGCCGCCTTCGGGTTCACCCTGGCGATTCCGCTGCCGGGCGCAGGAGGTGCTCGGCGAGAAGCTGCCGAGTATCTCCAGGAGGCCCGTCGGCTCCTGCATGACGGCGAGTTCGACAAGGCGATCGGTAGCGCCCGACAGGCCATGGAACGCATCTCCGCCGTCGCCGACTGGCCCGCCATCAGCAAGAGCGACGACCTGCACCAGCGCACCCAGACGCAGCGGTGGCGCGCGATCTATAAGGCGGCGTTCGATCAGGCATCCGGTGCGGAGCATGCCGATGACGTCACCAAGGACTTCGAGTACAGCCGCACCGAGGCGGAAGCGCTCATCGGCATCGCGGCGAGCCTCCTGCGAGTCGTCTCGACTCCCGGACTCTGACGCAGGGGAGTGCAGCGAATGTCGTAACGCGTGGGTTGGTTGCTTACTGCTGGCCTGCGGTGAGGCGGCCGTCGGAGGCGATGCGACCCTCAGCGGCCGCGCTGAGCAGTGCCTCCGGCGATGCGTGATGCTACAGAGATGGACGACACCGAGGTTCTCGGCTCTGCTGCACTGATCGTGAACGAGGACGGGCAGTATCTGCTGCATCTGAGGGACGACATACCGGGCGTGGTCAACCCAGGAACGTGGTCGCTGCTGGGCGGGACCACAGACGCGGACGATCCGACCTTGGAAGCGACGATCGCTCGGGAGCTTGCCGAAGAGGCAGGGCTGGTGCTGCCGGGCCTGCGCCGTTTCACGCTCGCCCACAACAGTTGGGAGGGCGTCTCGGGCTACATACAGGTCTTCCTGGGGCGGTGGAACGGAGACCCGGAGACACTGATGCTGACGGAGGGCGTGATGCTCCGCTGGTTCCCCGTATCGATGCTCCCTCGACTGCGGATGTGCCCGTGGGCGGAGGACGTGATCCGCCTGCACGAGGCGAGCATGGACGGACACGTCGCGGAGCTCACAGGCGCACGACTGACCCCTCTCAGGCCGCCGCCAGCTCGGCGCGCGCCCGGTCGATGAACTCGCCCACGGTGCGGTCGCTCTTCCACGGCCCAAGAGCGGTGGCGAACTCGCGGAGATAGCCGTGAGCCCGGGTCGAGGAAACCGTAGTCAGCACGTCCAAAGCGCGGGCGCCGACGGCGAGGCTCTGGTCGAGGTCGCCGTCCTGGAGGTGGCTGCCGGCGAGGACGGCGAGACGGATGCCGACGGCGCGGGTGAACCGGTCGGACGGCATGGCGTCGGCCTGCGAGTTCCATGCGAACGCGGCGCGTGGCTGCCCGAGGTCGCGGTGGATCTCGGTCGCGTCGGCCGCGAGGCGGGCGTGTGTGAAGTACGACAGCCAGTCCGGGTCGGGGGAGTCGGGGCGGATGGAGTCGAGCAGGTTCTCCGAGAGAGCGAGCGCGGCGTCGGCTGCCCTGGCGTCGCCCGCCCGGCCGTGGGCGCGGGCCTCGGCCAGCTTGGCGAAGGCCAGCACGCGCGGTGCCGCCACAGCCTTGGCGCGCTCGAACGCGCCCTCGGCCATGTCCGCGGCCTGCTGCGGGTACCCACGGAGCATGGTCTGCAGGGACATCGTGGTCAGCACGTAGCAGCCGGCCTGAACGTCGCCGGCCGCCCGGGCCAAGCGCAGGGCCTGGACGAAGTGCCGCTGGGCGGCCTCGTGCTGGCCGATGTCGAAGGCGGACCACCCCACGACCCGGGACAGCTCCGCCGTGGCGGAGAACAACTCCTTCCCGATCGCTTCCGTGTAGGTGCCCGACAGCAGCGGGGCCGCCCGCAGGCGCAGGCACTCAGTGACGGAGGAAGTCTTCCAGTTGCCGCCACCGAACTTCGAGTCCCACCGGCGGGCCTCGTCGGCGGCCTGCCACAGCTCGTCCAGATCGCCGCGCCCGACCCGCCGGCCGCCCTGGTGGACGGTGGCAGCGTCGGCGGGCTGGGTGAGCCACCGGGTGACGGGGATGGTGAAGGCAGAGACGGCGAAGCCGTTGCTGAGGAACTTTCGGCGGTCCACGGTTCTCCAGTAGGTCGCGGCGACGCGGATGGCATCGGACGGGTCGCGGGGGAAATCCAACCCCATGTCACCTTCGCCGCGTTGACGGTCGTACATGCCGATTTCCTCGACGGTGACCCTTCGTCCGAGACGTTCGCCCAGCGCAGCGGCCACAAACTGCGGGACGGGAGCGTGGGGGACCATGCCGAGGTTCACCCAATTGGCGACGCTGGTGTGCCCGTATCTGGTCTCCCGGCCGGCCTCGCGGGCGATCCGGTTGACCTGGTGAGCGAGCGCCTTGTTGCTGGCGCCGGCCGCCAGGATGAGGCGCGCGAGATCCTCGTTGCGCCCACGAGAGCGCCGGGTGTCTGCCACTGAGCCCCCATCGGTTCGGGGCCCCACGGCCCCGTTGCCGTGGGGTGGGCAACCGAGCCTAGAGCGGGACAGGTCTGCACAGAACCCCAAGATGGCCCGCGCGAGTTGTTAGCCCCCCTTGTGCGCCTCCACCCCGGCCGAGCCAGCCGCTTCTCTGGGAACGTGCCGCCCGGCCCCCTGGCCCCGCAACCGGAGCGCCGGGCGCACTCCAGGACGCGCTCCCGTGCGGCGGCTTCGTCGAACGGGAGCGTCGAGCGCCGTCACCCCGCGATCCGCGGGGCCCCCGAGGAGAGCCCATGGTGACCACCCAGACCGAGCGCACCGCGCTGTACGCGGACGCCGGCCGGATCTTCCAGAGCACCGCCGACCACTACGCCCGCTACCGGCTCCCGTACCCGGTCTTCCTCACCGACACGGTGGTGGGCCTCGCGCACCGGCACACGGCCGCACCGCGGATGGTGGACCTGGGCTGCGGCCCCGGCCCGGTCAGCCTCGCCCTGACGTCCAGCGGCGTCGACATGATCGGCGTCGACCCGAGCGGCGAGATGCTCGCCACCGCCCAGAAGCAGGCCGCCGAGCGCGGGCTCCTGGTCGACTGGCGCCAGGGCACGGGCGAGACCATCGCCGACCAGCACGGCACCGGCGGCGTCTCCGGGGCGGTGATCGCCGACGCCTTCCACTGGATGAACCGCCCCCGCGTACTGCAGCAGCTCGACCAGGTCGTGGCCCCCGGCGGGTTCGTCGCCGTCCTGTGCTCCCACGCCACCGGAGCGCCCCGGCCCTGGTGGCACGACGTCATCGCCACCGTCCGCTCCCGCTACGTCGGCCGCGTTCCGGCCGCCGGGATCGGCCAGGACTACGTCGTCCCGCAGGGCGACCACCAGGCGCTGCTGAAAGCCTCCCTGTTCGCCCGCACGGCGGTGATCCGCGCCGAGCACACCGTCCGCTACACCCTCGACGAGCTCGTCGGCGTCCAGTTCACCTACGCCTACAGCTCCCCGGCGCTCCTCGGCGACCAGGCCGAGGTGTTCGCCGAGGACCTGAAGCGTTCGCTGCTCGCGGTGGAGCCGTCCGGCGTGTTCGAGGCGGACGTCACCGCGGCGCTCATCCTCGGATGGCGCCCGTAGCGGCCGGGCTGTGCCGCGCCGCAACCGCGTCGGCGCGGCACAGCCGCCGCTCAGCCCCGGCCGAGCCGGTGGACGCTCCAGCCGGCGTCCTCCCACGCCTCGTGGTCTACCGCACTGCGCGCGTCGACGAGCACCCTGGCCGCGACCGCCTGGCCCACGGCCTGCGGGTCGGCGCTACGGAACTGCGGCCACTCGGTGGCCAGCAGGACGGCATCCGCGTCCTTGGCCGCCGCCAGGGCGCTGCCCGCGTACTCCAGCTCGGGGTGCAGGGCGCGCGCGTTGGCGTTGGCCATCGGGTCGTACACCACCACGTGCGCGCCCTCCTGGTGGAGGCGATGCGCGACGTCGAGTGCGGGGGAGTCGCGGATGTCGTCCGTGCCCGGCTTGAACGCGGCGCCCCACACGGCGATGCGGCGCCCGGCCAGCTCTCCGCCGGCCGCGGCCCGGACCCGTTCGACGGTGTGCGAGCGGCGGTCCTGGTTGACGGCGTCGACGCCGCGCAGGAAGTCGAACGAGGCGCCGACGCCGAGCTGGTCGGCGCGGGCGATGAACGCGCGTGTGTCCTTGGGCAGGCAGCCGCCGCCGTATCCGAGGCCGGGCGACATGGCCTTGTGGCCGATGCGGTCGTCGAAGCCGATCGCGCGGGCGACGACGGACGCGTCCGCGCCGGTGGCCTCGGCGAGGTTGGCGATGGCGTTGATGAAGGAGATCCGCGTGGCCAGGAACGCGTTCGCCGAGCCCTTGACCAGCTCGCAGGTCGCCGGGTCGGTCACGATGATCGGGGACCCGGCGTCCACGATCGGCGCGAACGCCTCACGGATCAGCTTCTCCGCCCACGGGCTGGAGACGCCGGCCACGATCCGGTCCGGGCGCAGCGTGTCGTCGACGGCGTGCCCCTCGCGCAGGAACTCCGGCGACCAGGCCACCTCCACCTCGGCGGCCGCGGGCGCCAGCTCGTGGATCCGGGCCTCGACGGCGGCGGTCGTCCCGACGGGCACCGTCGACTTGCCCACCACCAGGCACCGCTCGCTCAGCAGCGGGGCGATCGTGTCGACGGCCGCGTACACCTGCGACAGGTCGTACCCGGAGCCGTCGGGAAGGTCCGGGGTGCCCACGCCGATGAAGTGGATCTCGCCGAACGCGGCGGCCTCGGCGAAGTCGGTCGTGAACCGCAGGCGCCCGCCGACATGCCGGCCGAGGAGGTCGTCGAGCTGCGGCTCACGGAACCATGCCCGCCCGTCGTTCAGGGTGTCGATTTTGTCCTGATCGATGTCCACGCCGAGCACGTCGTGCCCGATCTCCGCCATGGCTGCGGCGTGCGTAGCCCCCAGGTGCCCGCATCCGATCACGGTCATGCGCACAGCGATGTGCCCCTTCCTCGTCGGGATTCGAGACGAGCCACACAACCACAGTCCCGCCTCAACCACGCAAACCCGGAGGTAGACAGCATGAAGGTCACCGTCGTCGGCATCGGGCGTCTCGGAGCGCCGTACGCCGCCTCGCTCGCCGAGATCGGACACGACGTCCTCGGCATCGAGTCCGACCCCCGCACTCTGGCCGAACTGCGTGCCGGCCGGGCCCCGTTCGACGAGTCCGGCCTCGGCGAGACGATCGCGAAGCACGCGGCCACCGGCACGATGCGCTTCACCGACTCCTACGACGAGGCCGTCGCCTTCGCCGACGTGCACTTCGTCTGCGTCCCCACCCCGCAGCGGCACGGCGCCCTGGCCGCCGACCTGACCTACATCGAGGCCGCCGTCACCGGCCTCGCCCGACGAGCCCGCCGCGACTGCCTCATCGTGGCCAAGTCCTCCGTCCCCGTCGGCACCGCGCAGCGCCTGGGTGAGCAGGCCGCCGCCGTCGCCCGCCCGGGCGTGAGCGTCAGCGTCGCCTACTCGCCCGACTTCCTGCGCGAGTCCACCTCCATGCAGGACGCCGCCCGCCCGAGCCGCATCATCGTCGGCATCCCCGATCAGCGCCCCCAGGACGAGACCCTCCTGCGCACGATCTGGGGCCCGTGGACCGCCGCTGGCGTCCGTCTGATCGTCACCAACCTGCAGACCGCCGAGCTCGCGAAGTCCGCGGCCAACGGCTTCCTTGCCACGAAGGTCTCCTACATCAACTTCATCAGCGCCCTGTGCGAGCAGACCGGCGCCGACATCCACGCCCTGGCCCTCTCCATGGGCCTGGACCCCCGCATCGGACCCGCGATGCTCGACGCCGGCCTCGGCTTCGGCGGATCGTGCATCCCCAAGGACATCCGGGCGCTGTACGAGCGGGCCACCGAGCTGCACGTGCCCGAGGCCGCGTTCCTCAAGGACATCGACGCCATCAACATCCGCCGCCGACGCCGCGTCGTCGCCCTGACCCGCGAGGCAGCCGGAGGCGCCCTCACCGGCAAGCGCATCGCCGTCTGGGGCGCCGCGTTCAAGCCCGGCACCGACGACCTCCGCGACAGCCCCGCCCTCGCCGTCGCCCTCGACCTCCACGCCGCCGGCGCCGACGTCGTCGTCCACGACCCCAAGGCCCTGCCCGCCGTACGCCAGGAGGCACCGCACCTCCAGACCGCAGACCTCCTCGACAAGGCGCTTGACGGCGCGCACGTACTCCTGCACCTGACCGGCTGGGAGCACTACCGGCACGCGGACCCGACCGTTCTCGTCGACCGCATGGCCACCCCGGCCGTGATCGACGCCCGCGGCACCCTCGACCGCGCCGCATGGTCCCGAGCCGGGTGGACCTTCACCGCCCTGGGCGCCAGGACCCTGTCACCCGCCACCGCCTGACGCGTGGGCCGACGCCGCCGAGGCGTCCGAGACCACCGTGTCCACCACACCCTCGCTTCGTGATCAGCGGCCCGCCGGGCCGGCGGCAGCCGTGCGTGGGGCGCGCTCCATACACGGCGCGCCCCACGGCACCACTGTCCGCCGCAGCCGGTCTGTCACTCGCCCGTGGAATATGCAGGGATTCGCCTGCGCCGGTCCTGTCGCCTCGGGCACTGTGAGGGAACCGGGGCAGCCGACGGACCGTACGGCGAGCCATACCGATACGCGGGAGAAGGGGAGACCGGGGCATGTGGGAGCCGGATGGCGCGGAAGGGCACGTGGGCAAGGTCGGGGTGCTGCTGCAGGACGGCACGGTGCCGGGCCCGGTGTACATCGACATGGGCAGCGGATCGCACGTCCCCAGCTTCACCGACTGGTGGTTCTACAACGGGGAGGGCCGCTCGCCGCTCGCGGACCGGATGCGTGCCGTGTGCGCCTGCGGCTGGCACGGCGAGGCGACCTACCCGATCGACTGGACGCAGGTCTCGCACCGCGAGCCCCACCGATATGACACCTCGGGGCCGGAGAAGGACTGGGACGACCACATCCGACAGGTAGCCGTCCGCGCGGTGCCGCTGCCCGAGGACGTCGCCCGGCTCCTCTCGCACCTTCGCGAGCGACTGGACGACATCGAGGACGACGACCCCCTGACCGCGCTGAGGATCGTGGGCGAACTGGATGCGATCGTCGACACGAACGGTGCCTACGCGGCCCGCCTGGCCACCGGGAAACACACCGACGAGGAGATCGCAGTGGCCCTCGGCAGCACCGAGACAGCCACGGCAGCTCGGCTGCGCCGGTACGACAACCGCAGGGGCTACTGATGGCCCGTCTCCTGCAGAGGCAGCTGAGCGCGGCTCGGTCTGCTGCGGAGCGGGTACTCCAGGGTTCCGTTCCCCGGCGCCGCGCCCGCACAGGCTGAAGCTGACGGATATCGAAACAGTGTTCCCTTTGTGTCGGATGGCGGTTTAGTGTCCCCTTCAAGCAAGATCCCGCAAGGGGGGAACCACCACATGCACCCTGCCGAAACCGCAGGTCGGCCCGGGCGGCCGCCCGGCACTCGCGTCGACCCCGACGGACTCACACCCCGACAGGTCGCGATCATCGAGTGCATTGAGCGCGCGATCCAGCGCCAGGGATACCCGCCCTCCATGCGAGAGATCGGTGCCGCGGTCAAGCTCAGCAGCACCTCGTCCGTCGCGCACCAACTCATGGCACTGGAGCGGAAGGGAGCGCTCTACCGCGACCCCCACCGCCCCCGCGCGTATCGAGTCCGCGCCCGCTGGAGCGAGGACTTCCCGCAGGCGTCGACATCAGCTGCTCCTCCCACAGCCGCCGTCCCCCTCATCGGGCGGATCGCCGCCGGCGCCCCGATCCTCGCCGAGGAATCGGTCGAGGACGTCCTCTCCTTGCCGCGGCAGCTGGTCGGGGAAGGCCGGCTGTTCGCACTGAAGGTGGTCGGCGACAGCATGATCGACGCGGCCATCTGCGACGGAGACATCGTCACCGTGAGGCAGGCAGATACCGCGGAACACGGCGACATCGTCGCCGCGATGCTGGACGGCGAAGCCACGGTGAAGCGCCTGCGTCGCGAGGACGGCCGCGTATGGCTCATGCCCCACAACGCCGCATACGACCCGATCCCGGGCGACCACGCCGTCATCCTCGGCAAGGTGGTCGCGGTCCTGCGCACTCTGTAGAGGGAGAAACGCGGGCGCGGCGCGATCGTCATGACGAAAGCGGTAGCGGCGGAGATGATCAGGTGGGATAACGTCCTATCCAACGAGGCACAGCGGGTGTGGCGAAGCATCAGGCCCCGCCGTCGGCAAGTGAGGAGACGCCCCATCATGAAGAGGCCGGCCCGCCTTCCCGACTGCGGCTTCCCGCCCAGCACCCCGCCCGACTTCTACGCCATGTCGATCACCGCAGCCGACGTCGCGGCGATGGAAGCGTTCTTCACCGCCCGCCTCGATGAGGTGGGCGCCCGCTACCAGCCGACGGCCCCGGAGACGCGCATCGCCCAGGCCCTCTACGAGACCGTCGGGTATCAGCTGGATTTGCTGCATGACTCCCTTGGCGACACTCGGCCGGAGGCGTTGATCGACCGGCTCGACCTCTGGAACAGCCTCGTGTACACCCTGGAGCCGTGGCGGGGCACTCCGGGACACGACGGGGAACGCTGGTGCTTGATCACCTGGACTGACGAGACGGCCCCCGTCCGTGCCCGGCGCCGCGCCGCTCAGCGGCAGGGGGCACAGTGAGCACAGCCGTGGACGTCTCGTCGGGGACGACCTTGGAACCGTCGGCCGCCGAGCCGGAGGGGGCCCCGAAATCTGCCCGGCCCGCGCACACACCGCCTACCGCACTCGCCTGATTGCCGAGCCGGCCAGGACTGGGCCGCCCCATTGACGCCGGCCTTCGCCAGCAAAGCCCGCTGGAGCCACGTCACCTGCTGCGTGGTCCCCGGCTCCGTCATCCGCGTAGTCAAGCCCGGCGACCCTCAGACAACAGGGAGCCGCGTTCTGCGCCTCCCAGCTCTCCGTACGCAGTCCGATGCGGCCACAGAATGAATTGGCCGGCGCCCTCAGTCCGCCCCGGAGGGCGGGTGGCACGGGCGCCGGCCTACCAAGACACCCGCCGATCCAGGGACCCGCGAGGCTTGTCGGTGAGTGTAGCGGCGTAGCGACGCGAAAGGAATTCGGTACAGTTTTCTTGTCCAGGGCATGATCGCGGCTGCTGCACGGCCGCGCCCTGCCCGCCTCATGTCGTCCGTATTGGAGTTCGCCGTGATCCGCGCCGGCCGCATCGACAAGGTCCGCACCCTCGCCGATCTCGCCGCACAGCAGGGACTCAGCCTCGGGCGCTACCAGGTCGTCAAACCGTACGCCGCGGAAGGCTTCCCGGCTCCGATCAGCTCAGACGGCGCCCGCACCCTCCTGTTCGACGCCGACCAGGTCGACGCCTACCTCCTCGGCGCCCCCGTCCCCGAACTGCCCAGCACCGACAGCGACGAGGACCTCTTGGACCGAAGCGAAGCCGCCGCCGAACTCGGCGTCGCCCTGACCGGCTGGAGCGCCTACAAGAAACGCCCCGCCCTGGCCGACCACAAGGTCGTCATCGCCGGCGTCGAGCACTGGCCCCGCGGCATCATCCGCGCCTACCGGGACGCCAGGAACAGCCGCCCCGCCACCGGAGGCCGCCCCAAGAACGCCGGCGACCAGATCCCCCGCGACCAACTCCTCGCACTCGCCGCGCCCCTCCTCGACGCCGACCCCGCCATCACCGCCGCCCGCGTCACAGAAAGCCTCGGCGTCCACCGCGACACCGCACAGCGCGCCCTGACCCACCTACGCGCCAGCCGGATCGCCGACCGCCTGGCCGCCGATCCCACCCTCACCCCCCAGCAGGCCGCCGCCGAACTCGGCTACCCCGCCGGCCAGGTCCGCACCGCCGTGCACCAGGCCCTCACCGAACTCCGCGCCCGCCAAGCCAGGGCCTACCTGGCCACGGTCACGGCCACCCTGCACGAAGCCGGCCTCACCGACACCTCCACCGCACCGGACGTCGAGCAGAGCCGCGACACACTCCGTGCCGCAGTTCCCCTCACCCCCGAGGCACCGGCGGCCGCGCTCGTCTGGGAAGACGGCGAGGGATGGCGCACAGCCACCCGACGCCTCCACCCGTACACCGCACCAGGAAGCCACCCCCTCCTTCCCCAAAGCGCCGAGCCCCGTCCCGCCGACCTCCTGGCCGCACTCACCTCCTGACACACCGTCTCAAGCCCCTGAAGGACCCGGAATCCAACCGCCTTCGGGCTTCCGTTCTGCCGCGAAGACGGCAGCCGGGGCGCACTCGGCCGCCTGCTGGTCGGACGAGGCGGGGGAGCAGCACGGGGGAGCAGCAGGGGGGCGCGGCGACAGGGGCGGGCTGAGGGCCGGTGGGGCGCGCCCTGGGGACTTTCTTGGGGCTGGGGCCGGTGGTGCGCCGCCGGGGGTGTGTCCGGGCG